>JBFWSI010000241.1:0-6173 GCA_050248455.1 Gammaproteobacteria bacterium
CGAGTTCTACGAGTTCTATCGCAGCCTGAGCGCGTATCGCAGCAGTTTCCACGGCAAGGACGACGTGTTGCTGCTGAAGCCCGACTCCGACTTCTTCAAGTACTTCAACGACCCGTCGCGTCGTTGAGGGTGTTCGCAGCGCGATGTGGCAGGACCTGATGGCGGCGACCGCGCTCGTGTTCGTGTTCGAGGGCATGTTGCCGTTCCTGAGCCCGACGCGTTACCGCCAGGTGATGTCGCAGGTGCTCGGCATACCCGACGCGCGCTTGCGCGTGCTGGGCCTCGTCAGCATGATCGTCGGCCTCCTGACCCTGTATCTCGAGAGATGAGCCATGGCCGCGAGCGGTTCCATGCACGGTGACAGCCGCTGGCTGTTGCCCGACGGCGTCGACGAGATCGTTCCGCCGTTCGCCGCCGAGGTGGAGCGCCTGCGTCGCCGCGTCATCGACACGATGACGGGCTGGGGCTATCGGCTATGCATGCCGCCGCTGGTCGAGTTTCTCGATTCGCTGCTGTCGGGCCTCGGCGAGGATCTCGAGCTCCAGACCTTCAAGCTGACCGATCAGATCAGCGGACGGCTGATGGGCATCCCCGCCGACATGACGCCGCAGGTCGCGCGCATCGATGCGCACCGCCTGCCGACCCGGTTGCCGCAGCGCCTGTGCTACATCGGTCCCGTGCTCCACACGCGTCCGGACAAGTTCGCGGGCTCGCGCAATCCGCTGCAGATCGGCGCCGAGCTCTACGGGCATGCCGGCATCGAGAGCGACGTCGAAGTCATCTGCCTGCTGGTCGAGACGCTCGCCAGCGCAGGCATCGACGACGTCACGCTCGAGCTGGGCCACATGGCCGTATTCAAGGGCCTCGTCGACGCCGCACAGCTCGACGCGGCGGGTCGCGCGCGCGTGCTGGACGCCTTGCTGCTGAAGTCGCCGGACGAGCTCGATGCCGCCTGTCGCGACGCCGGTATCGCGAGCGACGCGGCGGGCTGGCTGCGCGCGCTGCTCGCCCACAACGGCGGACCCGAGGTCCTCGCCGCAGCGGCGCGTTCCCTCGCCGGCGCGCCGGTGGAGGTGCGCGCCGCGCTCGCCGAGTTCGAAGACCTGATCGCGCTGCTGCGCCGGCACTGTCCGCGGCTGGCCGTGCACGTCGATCTCGCCGAGCTCCGCGGCTACCACTACCCCACCGGCGTGATGTTCGCGGCCTACCCGCCGCGCGTCGGACGCGCGATCGCGCGCGGCGGACGCTACGACGACAACGGCCTTCAGTTCGGCGGCGCGCAGTCCGGCCGGCCGCGGCCGGCGACGGGCTTCAGCACCGATCTGAAGCTGCTCGCGGCGCTCGCGCCCGGCGCGCCGGGCGCGGCAGCGATCTTCGCGCCGGCGGGCAGCGAGCCGGATCTGCTGGCGGCGGTCGCTGCCGCGCGCGCCGCGGGCGAGACGGTGATCCAGTGCCTGCCCGGCCAGGCGGGCGCGGGGAGCGACCTGGGATGCACGCGCGAGCTGCGTCGCGTGGGCGATGGATGGCAGGTGGTCGACGCCGGTGCCGCGGCGCCGCCGACGCCGGCCTGAACGAGCTCGAGACGAGCGCGAGACTCCGCCGGCGGAGCTCGATAAAGGAAACCGAGGGCAGTCATGAGCAAATCCGTCGTGGTCATCGGCGCGCAGTGGGGTGACGAGGGCAAGGGCAAGGTCGTCGACATGCTGACCGACCGTGCCGGCGCGGTGGTGCGTTTCCAGGGCGGCCACAATGCCGGCCACACCGTCGTCGTCGGCGGCGACAAGACCGTCCTCCACCTGATCCCGTCGGGCGTGCTGCGCGAAGGCGTGCGCTGCCTGATCGGCAACGGCGTCGTGGTCTCGCCGCAGGCGCTGATGGATGAAATCCTGATGCTCGTGTCGCGCGGCGTGCCGGCGCGCGAGCGCATGCTGCTGAGCCCGGCGGCGACGCTGATCCTGCCCTACCACGCGGCCGTCGATCAGGCGCGCGAGAAGGCGCGCGGAGCGGCGGCGATCGGCACCACCGGCCGCGGCATCGGCCCGGCCTACGAGGACAAGGCCGCGCGCCGCGCGCTGCGCGTCGACGATCTGCTCCATCGCGAACGCTTCGCGGCGAAGCTCGGCGAGGTGCTCGACTATCACAACTTCGTGCTCGTCCATTACTACCGCAGCGAGAAGCTCGACTTCCAGCAGATCCTCGACGAGCAGATGGCCTATGCCGAGCAGATCGGCCCGATGGTCGGCGACGTCACCGAGGAGATCCATCGCCTGCAGCAGGCCGGCGTGAACCTCATGTTCGAAGGCGCGCAGGGCAGCCTGCTCGACATCGATCACGGCACCTACCCGTACGTGACCTCGTCGAACACCACCGCCGGTTATGCCGCGACCGGCAGCGGCGCGAGCCCGCGCTGCATCGACTACGTGCTCGGCATCACCAAGGCCTACACGACGCGCGTCGGCGGCGGTCCGTTTCCGACCGAATTGTTCGACGAGCTCGGCCAGCATCTCGCGACGCGCGGTCACGAATTCGGCGCGACCACGGGCCGACCGCGCCGCTGCGGCTGGTTCGACGCCGTCGCCCTGCGCCGCGCGCGCCTGACCAACGGCATCTCGGGGCTCTGCGTCACCAAGCTCGACGTGCTCGACGGCATCGACGAGATCCGCGTCTGCGTCGGCTATCGCGCGCCGAACGGCGCGACCTACTCGGCGCCCTTCGGTGCCGAGGCGATGGCGGAAGTCGAGCCGGTCTACGAAACCCTGCCGGGCTGGCACGAGCCGAGCTTCGGCATCACCGACTACGGCCGGCTGCCGGCGAATGCGCGGCGCTATCTCGAGCGCATCGCCGAGCTCACCGAGAGTCCCCTCGACATCATCTCGACCGGTCCCGATCGCGCGCAGACCATCGTGCTGCGTCACCCGTTCGCCTGAGCAGGGTCTTCGCGCCGATCGAGGCATCAGGGAGTCCCCCATGGACGAACCCATCGAGCGTTTCGCGGCCTGGCTCGCCGACGCCGAGGCGCGTGAGCCGAACAACCCGGGTGCGATGTCCGTCGCAACCGCCGACGCCGACGGCCGGCCGTCGCTGCGCATGGTGCTGCTGCGCGGCTTCGATGCGCGCGGCTTCGTGTTCTATACCAACCTCGACAGCCGCAAGGGCCGCGAGCTGCGCGAGCGCCCCTACGCCGCGCTGTGCTTCCACTGGAAGTCGCTCGATCGCCAGGTGCGCATCGAAGGCCCGGTGGAAGCCGTCGGCACCGAGGAGGCCGATGCCTATTTCGCGAGCCGTCCGAAGGACTCGCAGATCGGCGCCTGGGCGTCCAAGCAGTCGCAGGCGTTGACGACGCGCTTCGAGCTCGAGTCGCGCGTCGCGAAGTACGGCCTGCTCTACGGCATCGGCAAGGTGCCGCGCCCGCCGTTCTGGTCGGGCTACCGCGTGCTGCCGGACGCCATCGAGTTCTGGGAGGAACGGCCGTTCCGCCTGCACGATCGCACGCTGTACAGACGCAGCGCGGACGGCTGGACGACGACGAAGCTGTTTCCTTGAGCCAGCCCGCGATTTCCAGCGGCGACGAGGCACTCGAGCGCCGGTTACCGCGCCCGCCAGTGGCGGGCAGCACGACGATGCAGCATGTGCCGATAAGTGGTCGTGCTCCGGGGCAGCAGCTCGCCCGTGCCCCAGTCGACGATCACCCCGTAGCGGCGTACCAGGTCATAGACATCGAGCTGGCCTGCGCGATAGCGTGCAGCAACTCCCTCCGGATCTTCCTCGAGCCAACCATGGCGGTCCTCGCGGAGGCGCTCGCGCGCGATCGCGGTCGCTGCGTGATCGACTTCGTAGAGAGAGGCATCGGCATCGATCACGTCTATCACGACGCCGTAATCGCGCAAGGCGCGCGCGATCGAAACATACTCGTCGGCGACGTCCTCGCACACGAGCGCGGGATCGCGGAGCAACGGATCTCCATAGCCGCCGCCGCCGGCCGCGGGCCGGCTGAACACGTCGCCGGGTGCGATCTCGACATTGGAGAACATTGCGCCGAGGAAGCGCGCCATGTCCTCGCCGCGGCGCGTCAGCCACAGACCCTGTGGACAGGATGGCAGGCCGCCCCGGATGCCCCAGGTGATCGCACGTTCGCGATCGCAGATGTAGGAGACGACGGTGGGCCCGGCTTCCGTCAGAGTTCCGGTCTTGCGCAGGCCGAGGCCGCCGCGCGACTCACCGGGGCCGCCGGAATCGGTGATGATGTCGTTCTCCAGGAAGCGGATCGGCGCAAGCCGTTCGAGCCCCTCGATCGGTTGCACCTGCAGGCCGACTCCGAACACCGGCGCGGATACGCTGACCCCGTCGCGCCCGTTGCGGCCGCCCCAGCCACCCGGCATGTAGTCGTAGCACATGAAGAAGGGCTGCCCTGGCAGGCGCCGATCCTGACCGCCGATCTCGAGATACTCGAGATTGAACGCGCAGGCCATGCCGCGCCGTGGCATGAGCTCGGACCACAGCTCGAACAGCGAATTCATGATGCGCTCGAACACCATCGCGAAGCCGGTCACGGACACCGGCCAGCGCGCATCGACGATGCTGCCCTCCGGCAGCGTGAGCGCGATCGGACGATAAAAGCCGGAATTCAGTGGCACCTCGGGGAAGAACGACTTCATGCCGGACACCAGTGCCGAGAAGCTCGCGCCGAAGGCCGAGTTGTAGATGCAGCCGATGGGTGCGCTCGAGCCCGTGAAGTCGTAATGCACGGTATCGCCCGCGATGGTCATGCGGATTTTGATCGGCACCAGACCTTCGCCGGCCGCCGGATCCCGATCGAGATAGTCTTCGGTCTCCCAGCTGCCGTCCGGTAACGCGGCGATGCGCTTGCGGGTGAAGTACTCGACGTAGTTCTGGGTCTCGCGGAACGCCGCGATCACCGTATCGTGGCCGTATTTTTCGATCAGGCGCAGGATCTCCCTCTCGGCCACGCGCGTCGCCTGGGCTTGGGCATGGATGTCACCGATGACGTCGCCCGGCGCGCGTGTATTGTTTGCGATGAGCTCGGCGACGTCCTGGCGCAAGACGCCCTTGTCCCACAGGCGCACGGGGGTAATGCGAAGTCCTTCACCGAAATGCTGACGTGCGTTCACGTCGAAAGACCCCGGCACGGTGCCGCCGATATCGGCCCAATGGCCGTTGGCCTGCGCGAATGCAATCACGCTGTCGCCGTGGAAGATCGGACGGACCACGCGCACGTCCGAGAAGTGCGTACCGCCGAGATAGGGATCGTTGATCAGGTAGACGTCGCCCTCATGCATGTCGCCGGCGAACGCTTCTATGACGGCTTTGCAGGTGTAATGGAGGGTGCCGACGTGGGCCGCGAGATCCTGCGTACCCTGCGCAATGGTATCGCCGTTGGCGTCGCACAGCGCCGACGAGTAATCACGATTGAAAATCACGAACGAATAACATGTGCGGATGACCTGCTCGCCCATCTGATCGACGATCGAGATGAACGCGTTGCGCAGCACCTCGAAGGTGACGGGATCCAGCGTATGTGTCGGTGCTCGCGGGTTCATCGCACGTCTCCCGAAATGATCATGCGAATGTTCAAGCAGGTATCGATCTCTGCGCGCACACCGGGCGGCACGAGCGTCGTCGAGTCGAGTTGCTCGATCATTGCCGGTCCCTCGAGCACACAGCCTGCGGGCAGCATGTGCCGCGCATATACTGGCGTATCGATCGGCGCGTCCTGCTCGTCGTAGCACACCGGCCGCCGCGCGATCGGCGCGGGTTGGGCGCCGTGCTCCAGCGGATGTTCGGCTGGCATTGGCTTGCGTGTCAGGCCGATGGCGGTCAGGTTCAGACGATAGATCTCGACCGGCGCATTCTCGCGCCGATAATTGAATTCCCGTTCGTGCTGTGCGTGGAAAGCGCCGACCGCGGCAGCGGGCGACGCGAAGGTTTCCACCAGCGGAATCGTGAGCGTGCGCCACTGACCCTGATAGCGCATGTCGATCGAGCGTTTGAGCAGCATGTCCGCGGGGGCCACGCTCTCGGCAGTGAGACGCGCCACCGCTTCACGCTCGAGCGCTCGGAACTCCGCTTCGATCTTCGTTGGATCGGCTCGCTCGGCGGGTATCAGGTAGGTCGTCGCCAGATCGTGGCGGATATCGACCAGCAGACAGCCGAGT
>JBFWSI010000242.1:0-6115 GCA_050248455.1 Gammaproteobacteria bacterium
ATCTCGCGCCGCTCTGTCGAGCGCGAGCGTCACGACGCTCAACAGCTGATCGGCGTCGCCCGGCTTCTCCAGAAAATCGAAGGCGCCGGACTTCAGCGCAGTGCGCGTGGTCGCGACATCGCCGTGCGCGGACAGCATGACGATCGGCAGCGTCCAGCCTCTGCGCCCGATCTCGGCCTGGACTTCGAGCCCGTTCATGACGGGCATGCGGAAATCGAGCAGCAGGCAGCCCGGGACCCCGGGTCTGAAATTCGCGAAGAACTCGGCCGCATTCGCGCACGGCACGCCGATTAGCCCGTTCAAGTCGAGCAGCAGCGTCAGCGAATCGCGACACGCCGGGTCGTCGTCGAGAATGTAGACGTAGCACTCAGGTCGTGGCGGCACGTTCTTTCTCCTGCGCCGACTCGAAGCCAACCGGCTCGGTGCTGCATTCGAGTTTATCCGCGGGCAGGAGGATACGAAAACATGCCCCGCCGAGCGTACTGCGCTCCACCCCAATCTCACCCCCGTGCGTCTCCACGAGGGTGCGGCAGATCGCGAGTCCGAGTCCCATCCCGGAAAGCTTCGAGGTGACGAAGGGCTCGAACAGGCGCGGCACCATGTCGGCGGCGACACCAGGGCCCGAATCCTCGACGCGTACCGCCACCGCTGTCGGCTCGCGGCGGATGTCGAGCCGAATGTAGCGGCCCTTGCCCCCGTGCTCCGCAATCGCTTCGATGGCGTTGGCGATCAGATTGTGCAGCACCGTTTCGATCTGCACCCTGTCCACCGCGATGGCGGGCACGGACTCGCGCGCATCGAACACGATTTCGATGCCGTGGGCATGCGCGCCTTCCCGCGAGGTCCGCACGACCTGCCCGATCAGATCGACGATGTCGACTTCTTCCCTGTTCAGGACGCCGCTGCGGAAGAATTCCCGCAGCCGACGCACGACGTTGCCCGCGCGTTCTGCTTCGGCGAGGATTTTCGACAAGGTCGCACGCAGGCGCGCGGTCTCTTCGGGCAGGTTCTCCGCCAGCATCTCGCAAGCCCGCGCGAAGCTTCGGATGGCCGACAGCGGCTGGTTGAGCTCATGCGCCACTGTGGTGGCGAGCTCGCCGGCCGCCGCCTGGCGCAGCGTGCGCTGGATGCCGAGCTGCTGCATCTCCAGGCCGCGCTCCAGCGCCTTGCGCTGCGTGATGTCGCGCACGATCGCGATCGTGAAGCTGCGATTGGCGACGCTGATCCGGCGCAGCGACAGCTCGGTATCGAGATGCATGCCGCCCGGTCCGATCGCCGTGACCTCACGGTTCGCGACGTCGACGAGCTGCGCCGGCGTGAGGGCGGGGAAAAGCGTTTCGAAAGCGCGCCCCTCCAGATCGTGAGTACGCATGTCGAACAGGTGCTCCGCCGCATGGTTGACGCCGAGAATGATCCCGCGCCGGTCGACGGTGAAGATGGAATCGGGCGCGCCCAGCAGCACGGCGCGCAGCTCGGCTTCGCGTTCGAGCAACGCATTGCGGATGCTGCGTCGCTCCGATACCGCGACACCGAGATAGAGCCCGGTGATCGAAAGCGCCAGCATGCGCCACTGAATCGTGAGCTGGCTCCATGTGTCGCCGTCGAGCAGGAACAGGCCGAGGATGAGGGTGCACTGGATCGCGAACGCGACGATCGTCGAGCCGGCCACGCCGTAGCGCATCGAGACCCATATCAGAGGCACGAAGGCGAGATAGAAATACTGCATGTCGCTGGCGCGAGCGGCCCACAGGACGACGAACATCGCCGAGACGAAGGCCAGCCCCTGTGCCACAGGCTCCGCCGAGCGCCGGAACTCGGCGGTCACATAGGCATTCGCGCGCGCTGCGTGCACGAGCAGCAGCGGTGCGACCACGATGATTCCCGTCACCTCCGCGATCCACAGGCCGTACAGTCGTTCGAACAGCGCCGCGAGTGCATCCGGCGCGGGACCGCGCACCGCCTGAAGGACGATGCTGCCGACCAGCGCCGCGACACCGGCGGCGGCCAGGAACCACGAGACATCGCGCAGCTCCGGGAATTCCTGCTGGAATGTGCGGGTGCGCACGTAGGTGCCGCTGGCGGCGGCATAGGCCAGACTCGCCACGATGCCGCCGAGCACCGCTTCCAGCGGGCTCACGTCCGGCGCCTTGATCAGCAGAAATTCGCCGAGCGCGGCGAGGAGCGTGAACGGCGTGAAGCGCAGGCCGTAGCGCAGCAGGCAGCCGAAGCTCAGCCCGTGGTGCGCGCTCCAGGCCGGGAAGCCCAAGGGCTGCTCGGTGCTCCAGTGCATCAGCGCCGCCGTGAGCGCGTAGGCCAGCAGAAAGCCCATGCCGGGCCGCAGCAGGGGAAATCGTCGCGCCAACATCTCGCTGCCTCCGCGCCGAAACCGGCCATGCCGCCGTGCATGGTCGACAGAGCATATAGGACGACGCAGGTCGTCGGACGAGATCGCCGAGGCCCGCGCCCGATCGGCCACGCTCCTCACCTCGGGCATTCCCGTAAGGGCATCCCCTAGGGACAGCGGCGAATTATGCAGCGGCGCGAAGTGGCCTAGGGTTTGGTCCACGTTCTGCACAACGCGGACTACAACAATGAAAAATCTGTACGTGTGGCTGGCGATAGCCCAGATCGGCGTCGTGCCCGCCGCCTCGGCCGGGACCTTCACTCTGGACAGCTTCGAGGCCGACGATCGTCCCTATGCGTTCGATCCGCTGAACAAACACTGGGATACCGGCGACCTGCTCATCGCGCCGATCAAGCTCGACGGTCAGACCGGCGGCTTCGTCGGCAAGAAAGACGCGCTGATTTTTCCGGAAGTGAAGGTCTTCGGGCAGACCATCCTCCCGGCAGTGCGTGACGACACGCGCACCGGCCTGCGGCTCACCTCGGACATCGATCTGTTCGCCGGGGTCCAGCTCTACGCCGACGTGTCCTCCGGCGGCTATTCCGCGCCCGTGGTCACCCAGCTGACGCCCGCGCTCGGCACCCCCGACGTGATGCGGGCCGGCCGCTTCTACAGCCTTGCCGGCAGCACGGCTCTCAGCAGCGACACGGGTTACGCACTGGTCGCGCCCATGTTCTCGGCCGGCCTCGACGTGATCGCCGGCGGCACCGCCGACTTCACGCTCGAAGCGGCGCTGTGGCCGGCGCTCGATTACACCACGCTGACCACCCGCAACGATCTCGGCCGCCAGATAGCCAAGGTCTTCAATCTGGAGATCGATCTGAATGCGCCGAATATCGCCGATTACATCCCGCAGCTCGAGCTCTTCGACATCCCCGAGTTCCTGCTCGCGCCCGACAACGACGATCTCTACCGCAAGAAACTGCCGTCGAACCCGCTGCAGAGTTTCGGCGAGCTGGCGATCGTCAACCCGATCAGCTCGCGCACCGGTGAAACGCCGGTCGTCGATGCGAAGGCCGTCAGCACCTCGTACACCGGCGATCTGTTTCGCGCCGGCCTCGACATCGACGGCATCCTGACCAATTTCGCGTCCGGCGGCGTCTCGTACTCCGGCCTCCAGGTCGACCTCGAGGCGATGATCGGCACGCGGGTCACGCTCGGCACCGCCTTCTACGACATTCTGGACGTCAAGTACGGCCTCGAGCTCGGTTACCGCGAGACGAGCACGGTGGAGACCAATCTCGAAGCGATGCTCGAGTTCTACGAGTCGGGCACGAGCGTTCCGATCGACGTGATGATCCGGCAGGGCGACATCGTCGAAATCGCCAGCAGCTTCAGCGTCGCCGACTGGGCGGCCTTGCCCGAGCTGGCACTGCTCGACACTCGGGACGTCGACGTCAAGCTGCAATTCACCGCGCTCACGCGCGACCTCACGCGCGCCCTCGACCTGACCCTGGGCGACTACATGGAAGTGAAAGCCTGGCAAATCGGCCTCGATGCCGCGGGCTTTCTGAATCTCGCCGGCGTGCCGGACCTGCAGCTCGGCCCGCTGGCGCACCTGAAGTTCGACATCGCCGGCGAGTTCGCGAGCTTCAATATTTTCAGGGATACCGTCGGCACGCTGCGCGACGACTTCGATGCGAGCACCTGGGCGCCCATGCTGTTCACGCTCTCGGCAGCGCCGACGCTGGACGCCTATTTCGTGGAAACCGACATCGAAATCGACCTCGGGCTCGGTGGCACCTTCACGATCCGCGGCTTCGGCAACCTCGGTCGCACCGACAGCCTGCGGCAGCTCGGAACGACGGACGCGCCCGCGACGCTGGCCGACACGATCGTCATCGTCGCCACTGCGGACGGCGTCGCCGGCACGCGCACCGAGCTCGCGCCGATCCACTACCGCGACCCCGGCCAACTGCGCACCGTGACCGCCACCGGCTCGCAGATCGGCAGCAACGGAAACTTCGTTTACCGCAACATCAACGATCCGTTCTCGTTCACCACGCTCGGCGGCCTCGTCGTCCCGGCGGGGTCGTCCTATGAGCTGGGCGCCGGCGCCGCCCGCCGCTTCAAGCTGCTGACGCTCGAGAACGACGGCGTCATCGACGGCGAAGGCTATCTCGGCTTCCACGCGCCCGACCCCGACGGCGCCTTGCTGATCAGCGGCAGCGGCTCGCTACGCTTCGGCGGCCCCGGCGAGCTGAGCGCCGGGCTGATCTCGCATGGCGCGGGCCACACGATAAGGTTCGACACGCTGCGTCCGTGGCAATCGAACTTCTCGAGCGAGGTGAACGCCCCAATCATCGATCCGACCATACACAGCTCGAACCCCGGCTATTACGAGCTGGAGCACAACCACGGCCAACGGCTCACCACCCGCAGCCTGGTCGCCCGCCAGCAGTTCAACAACGCCGGCACGCTGATCGTCGACGGCTCGGTCCTGGCTACGGACATCACCGCGCTGCGCAATACGGATACGGGCGTCGTCAGCGTCCGCAACGGCGCCGTCGTGCGCCTCGACGGCACCGTGTCCGGGCGGACCGCGATCGAGAATACGGGCCTCATCGAGGCCGTCGGCGACGCGGTCCTCACGCTCGACTCCAACAGCATCGCGGGCGGCGAGCGACACGCCGGGCTGTTTCGTGCCGGCACCGGCGGGGATCTCGTGTTCGACACCGACACCAATCTGTTCCTGCAGCGGCAGATCGACTTCCATGCCGGGGACGGCTCCACCATCGACTTCCGCACGGCGCTCACCACCACCACGGACACCGCGGTGCGGCTGCTGATAGACGCAGGCGCCACGGTGCTGCTCAACGGCCTGCAGAGCGCCACCGGGCGCGTCGTCGTCGAGAATGACGGCGTGCTCGACATCCGCTCCGGCAACGTGAGCTTCACCGCCAGCGGCGGCCAGGCGCCCGACGCTGCGTTGATCGCGCCCGTCGACTTGCACAATCGCGGCACCGTGCGCGTCAGGCAGGGCGCGCAACTCGTGTTCGACGTCGACATCGTCAACTATGCAAACGGCGGCGCGACCCTCGCCGACGGCAGCTGGGAGCTGCTGGGCGCGAACCAGCGGAGCTCGAATCTGGACATTGCAGGGCTCGCGAACCCGAGCTACGCGGTCATCGAGATGAACGTGTCCGAAGTCTTCGGCAAGGCCGAAGACTTCGCAGATCTGGTGTTCGAGGAAATCCACGATCCCGACACCGGGCAACTGGTGCTGAGCAGCGACATCAGCGAGCTCGATACGAGCTTGCGCAACAATGCGGCGAGCGTCACCCTGAGCGGAGCCGCGAATTTCCGCTACTTCAACACCGTGCGCACGAATACCGGCACCCTGAACCTGCGCAATCAGCACCAGTTCACGACGGTGTCCTCTTACGAGAACAGGGGCGGCACCACCAGCGTCGACAGCCGTGCCGGGCTCATCGTCAACGGCGGCCTGTTCGTCCATGGCGGCAGCGTGAGCTTCAGCGGCAACAGCGAGCTGAGGGTGCTGGGCACCCAGATCGACGTCGGTGAAGGCGTCATGGAACGACGCGACATCGAAGTGGTCGGCGGCATGCTGGACATCCAGGCAGGTACGCTCGAGCTCGGCGGCCTCGTCGGGCGCAGCCGCTCCGACGGCCTGCTCCTGAACGCAGGAAAATCATGGATCGTGCGCGAGCACGTCACCGTGGACCCAGGCGGCGACGAGCTCGTCACCCC
>JBFWSI010000243.1:0-6063 GCA_050248455.1 Gammaproteobacteria bacterium
GCGGCGTGGCCGCGGCCCTGCGCCTCGGTCGCCGGCACGCGCTGCCCGCGGAGCGCGCCGGACACGAACTTCAGCAGCGACTACGCGCCCTCGCCGATGAGGCGCGCGATGATTTCCTTCTAGCCGCCGAGCTCGCTCTCGTTCGCGCTCAGCACTTCGACCTGCCAGCCGCGGCGCTCGGCGTACATCGAATACATGCGGAACAGGTCCGCCGCGAACAGCGCGGCTTCGTCGCCGCCCGTGCCGGCGCGGATCTCGAGGAAGATGTTCGCCGCGTCCGCGGGATCCTTGGGCAGCAGCAGCACGTCGATGCGCGACTCGAGCGCGGCCAGCGTCTCGCGCGCAATCCCGATCTCCTCGCCGGCCAGCGCGCGCAGATCGGGATCGGCATCGTCGAGCATCGCCTGCGCATGCGCGAGATCGGCCTCGGCGCCCCGCCACTCGGCAAATGCGCGGACCAGCGGGTCGATGTCGGCGCGCTCGCGCGACAGCACGCGGAAACGCTCCTGCTGGCCGCCGACCTCGGGGCTCGCGAGCAGCGCGTCGATTTCGTCGCGACGCTCGGCGAGCTGCTCGAGCTTGCGCCGCAGTGAGTCCTTCATGCGGCCTGCGTCATTGCCCGGACTCGCGGATGTTCAGCAGCTCGCGCGCGGCCAGCAGCAGATCGGTGCGGCCCTCGACGGTCGCTTCGCGGATCTTCGTCGTCGGGTGATGGACGAGCTTGTTGACCAGCGTGGTCGCCAGTGCGCGCAGCACGTTGCTCGGATCCTCGCCCGCGGCGAGCTGGCGCTGGGCCTTGCCGAGCAGCTCGTCGCGCGTCGCCTCGGCCTGGCGCCGGTAGGCGACGATCGTCGCGTTGCCGTCCAGCGACTGCAGCCAGTCCATGAAATGCTGCGCGTGGAGGGCGACGATCTCCTCGGCCTGCGCCGCCGCGATCTGGCGCAGCTCCATGTTCTCGGTGATCACGTTGTTCAGATCGTCGACCGTGTAGAGATAGACGTCGTCGAGCTCGCCGACCGTCGGCTCGACGTCGCGCGGCACGGCGAGATCGACGAAGAACATCGGCTGGTAGCGCCGCCGCCTGATCGCGACTTCGACCGCAGCGCGCTCGATGATCGGCAGCGGGCTCGCGGTCGACGCCACCACGATGTCCGCTTCCCACAGCCGCTGCGCGACGTCCGTCAGCGCGATCGCCTCGCCGTCGAGCTCGCGTGCGAGCTCCTCCGAGCGCGTCCGCGTGCGGTTGGCGATGATCATGCGGCCGATGTGCTGGCCGCGCAGATGGTTCGCGACCAGCGAGATGGTGTCGCCGGCGCCGAGCAGCAGCGCGGTCTTCGGTTTCAGATCGCCGTGGATCTGGCGCGCGAGGCGCACGGCGGCGTAGGCGACGGACACGGGCGTCTGGCCGATCGCCGTTTCCGTCCGCACCTTCTTCGCGACGGTGAAGGCGTACTGCATCAGCTTGCTGAGCGTCTTGCCGGTACTGCCCTCGGTCTCGGACGCTTGGTAGGCCTGCTTCAGCTGGCCGAGGATCTGCGGCTCGCCGAGCACCATCGAATCGAGTCCGCAGGCCACGCGCAGCGTGTGCCGGATCGCCTGCGGTCCTTCCAGCGTGTAGAAATGGCCGTCGACGAGCTTCGGATCCAGCGCCTTGAAGCGAACCAACCAGTCCGCGAGCTGTCCCTTGGGAGGCTCGTCGCCGGCGAGATAGAACTCGGTGCGGTTGCAGGTCGAGAGGATCACCGCTTCGCGGGCGCCGACGGCAGCGCGCGCACCGGCCAGCGCCGCGCCGAGCTGCTCGCCGTCGAGCGCGACTTTCTCGCGCACGTCGATGGGCGCAGTCTTGTGGCTAACGCCGAAGACGATGATGGACATGGATTTCGCTGGTCGCAGTGGCTTCAGGGTGCGCTGTCGGCCACCGCCCGGATAGGCACTGGGGTGGGCGCTGTGGTGGGCAGCGATACGCGAAGTCGCGCGCCTCAACCAAAGGTTTTCGACTCGGGTATAGTCTAAACCATGAAGCTTCCGTCCGTGTCTCCGCGCGCGCATCGCGCGGGTCGCCGCCCTGCCACCACACGCAGCACATTCGCGGCAGCGTGGCCGGCATGCACGCTCGGCTGCGTACTGGTGTTTACGCTGACGGCGTGCAGCACCACCGGGCAGGCACCGGTCGACGGTCGGGCCGAATCGGCGCTCGTGCCCTATGTGTCCGAGCAGGACACGCTCGCCATCCGCGAGACGCCGACGCCGCCCGCGGCGATCGAGGGCGACCCGCTGTACAAGATGCTGATCGCCGAGTTCGCCGGCCAGCGCGAACAGCTCGAGCTCGCGCTGGATCAATACCTGACGCTCGCGCGCGGCACGCGCAATCCCGATCTCGCCGAGCGGGCGACCAAGATCGCGGTCTTCTCGCGCGACGACGTCAAGGCGCTCGAAGCCGCCCGCCTGTGGGTCGAGCTGCGGCCGAGCAGCCTCGACGCGCGCCAGATCCTCGCCGCGATGTTCATCCGGCGGGGTGACGCGGCCGCCGCGCTCGAACACCTGAAATACGTGCTGGCGCAGGACAACAGCGGCGACGGCAGCCGCTTCCGCGTGATCGCGAACCTGCTCGGCCGCGAGGACGATCGGCGCACGGCGCTGTCGGTGATGGAGCAGCTCGTCGCCGAGCGCCCCGGCGACACCGACGCGCTCGTCGCCTATGCGCTGCTCGCGATGCGCGCCGAGGATCTCGGCAAGGCGCGCGGCGCGATGGATCGGCTGGTCGAACGCAGCAACGTCAACCCGAACCTCGCGCTCGCCTACATGGCCGTGCTGCAGAAACAGGACGCGGGCGCCGAGGGCATCGTCTTCCTGGAGAAGGCGCTGAAGCGTACACCCGACGAATTCGGCCTGCGCCTGCTCTATGCCCGCATGCTGGCCGACGCCCAGCGCTACGAGCAGGCGCGGCTGCAGTTCGCGATGCTGCTCGAACAGGCGCCCGACAATACCGACGTGCTCTATGCGCTCGGCCTCCTCAACCTGCAGGCCGGCAAGGTCGAGGCCGCGGAGGCGAACTTCCGCACCCTGCTGCAGTTCGACGAGCGCACCGACGAGGCTTCGTTCTATCTCGGCCAGATCGAGGAATCGCGGCAGCGGCCGGCCGCCGCGCTCGCGCACTATCGGGCCGTGAAGGGCGGCAGCAACGCGGTGCCGGCGAAGGTCCGCGTGATCTCGATCCTCGCCAACGAAGGCAAGATCGACGAGGCGCTCGCCGCGCTCGCCGCGACGACGCCCGAGGGCGAGGAGCAGCGCATCCAGCTGACGCTGCTGCACGCCGAGATCCTCGCGCAGCAGAAGCGCTACGAGGAGGCGCTCGGCGTCTTCGATCGCGCGCTGAACGGCAAGTACGAGATGACGCTGCTCTACAACCGCGCGATGCTGGCGGAGCAGATGGGGCGGCTCGATCTGCTCGAGGCCGATCTGCGCACGATCATCGCGCGCGAGCCGCAGAATTCGCAGGCGCTGAACGCGCTCGGCTACACGCTCGCCGATCGCACCAATCGCTACGACGAGGCCTACGAGCTCATCAAGCGTGCGCTCGCGGTGTCGCCGAACGATTTCTTCATCCTCGACAGCATGGGCTGGGTGCTCTACCGCCTCGGTCGGCTCGAAGAGGCCGTGCCCTACCTCGAGCAGGCGCGCAAGCTGCGCAACGATCCGGAAGTCGCCGCGCACCTCGGCGAGGTGCTGTGGATGCTGGGGCGCAGGGACGACGCGCGCGAAATCTGGAACACCGCGCTCCAGGCGCATCCCAAGGACACGCGCATCCTCGAGGCCATCAAGCGCCTCGCGCCGTGAGCGTCCGCAGTCGCTGCCGGATCGCGGCGCTCGTCGCCCTGCTCCTGGGCCTTTCCGGCTGCGCGAACGCGCCGTGGCGCGCGGCCCCCACGCCAAGCGCGGAAGACGCGCGCTGGGCCGCCCATCGCGATGCCGTCGCCGCGCTGGAATCCTTCACCGTCACGGGTCGCGTCGCCATCCAGCGCGGTAGCGAGGGCGGCGGCGCGAAGCTGCGCTGGCGCCAGCACGGGGCCGAAAGTGATCTGCGCATCATGGCGCCGCTCGCCCAGGGCAGCTTCCGGCTGCAGGGCGATGCGGGACAGGTCGTGTTGAACGCGCCGGACGGCAAGCAGTACCGCGCGGCGAGCTTCGAGGGGTTGATGGCCGCGCACCTCGGCTGGTCCTTCCCGGTCGACGGCGCGCGCTACTGGGTGCGCGGCATCCCGGACCCGCGGCAGCCCGTCACGCAGTTGAGTCTCGACGCGGAGGGGCGGCTCAGCGATCTCGCGCAAGCCGGCTGGCGAATCAGCGTCCTCGAATACGGCTCGTCGGCGAGCGAGGCGCTGCCGAAGCGCCTCTTCCTCAATGCCGGAGATCTGAAAATCCGGCTCGCGATCGACGGCTGGGAGCTGCCGGAAGGGCAAATGTAAATGCACGCTGCTCCCTCGTCGTACTCTTCGGTGCTCCCGTGGCTGCTGCGACTGTCGTGAACGACGGCCCGCCCCCCTGGCCGGCGCCGGCCAAGATCAATCTCTTCCTGCACGTGGTCGGGCGCAGGCCCGACGGTTACCACCTGCTGCAGACCCATTTCCAGTTTCTCGACCACGGCGACGACATCGCGGTGAAAGTGCGGGATGACGGCGCGCTGCGGCGCCTGAACGATTTGCCCGGCGTACCGGCCGCGCAGGATCTCGTGATCCGGGCCGCGGCGGCGCTGCAGGCCGCGACGGGCTGTCGGCGCGGCGCCGACATCACGGTGACGAAGCGGCTGCCGATGGGCGGCGGGCTCGGCGGCGGCAGCTCGAACGCGGCGACCGTGCTGGTCGCGCTGAATCACCTGTGGGGCACGGGGCTCGACGTCGACCGCCTCGCGGCCCTGGGCCTCGCGCTCGGCGCCGACGTGCCGGTGTTCGTGCGCGGCGAGGCGGCCTGGGCCGAGGGAGTCGGCGAACGCCTGACGCCGCTGCCGGCGGAGGAGGGCTGGTGCCTCGTCCTCCATCCCGGCTGCGAGGTCCCGACCGCAGCCGTGTTCAAGGACCCGGAATTGACACGCGATACGCCCGCGCTGACAATCGCGGCCCTTCCGCCGGCCCTCACGCACAACGATTGCGAACCCGTCACCCGTCGCCTGTTTCCGGTGGTCGGTGCGGCGCTGGACTGGCTCGGCGGACACGCACCGGCGCGGATGAGCGGGACCGGGGCCTGTCTCTTCGCGTCGTTCGCGACGCGCGACGCGGCGCTGGCGGTCGGCCGCCAGGTGCCGGCGGGCTGGACCTGGTTCGTGGCCCGGCGGTGCAATCGCTCCCCGCTGCTCGACCGCCTCGCGGCGGAGCCGGCACCGGGACCGGCGCGGTGACAGACACGGTTTGAAGCTGCTGGGGAGTCGCCAAGCGGTAAGGCACCGGGTTTTGATCCCGGCATTCCCAGGTTCGAATCCTGGCTCCCCAGCCAATTTGAGTGAAGACCCGCGTGGACATGATCTTCAATCGTTCCGGCATGATGCTCTTCGCCGGCAATTCGAATCCCGCGCTGTCCCGCGCGATCGCCGCGCACCTGCAGGTGCCGCTCGGCAAGGCGACGGTGGGCCGCTTCAGCGACGGGGAGATCATGGTGGAGATTGCGGAGAACGTGCGCGCCCGCGACGTCTTCGTGTTCCAGTCGATCTGCCGGCCGACCAACGACAACCTGATGGAGCTGATGGTGCTGATCGACGCGCTGCGCCGCGCCTCGGCCGCCAGTATCACCGCCGTCATTCCCTACCTCGGCTACGCCCGGCAGGACCGCCGGCCGCGCTCGGCGCGCGTGCCGATCACGGCCAAGGTCGTCGCCAACATGATCGCCGGCGTCGGCACCGCGCGCGTGCTGACCGTCGATCTGCACGCCGACCAGATCCAGGGCTTCTACGACATCCCGATGGACAACGTCAACGCGTCCCCGGTGCTGCTCGGCGACATCTGGAAGAACGAGTACCAGAACCTGATGGTCGTCTCGCCGGACGTCGGCGGCGTGGTCCGCGCGCGCGCCATC
>JBFWSI010000244.1:0-6043 GCA_050248455.1 Gammaproteobacteria bacterium
ACCACTGAGCCGTTGTCGGTGAAGCCGCCGGTATCGGCGTTCTCGCTGATGATGACCATGCCGCCGGCGAGGAAGGCCGCGATGCCATTGCTGCCGAACTGTTCCCCCGCGCTCTGGCCGAGCGTGCTGCCGCGCAGAATGTTGCCGCTGCCCAGATCGACGTCGGCGACGACGAACACACCGCCGGCGGTGTCGTCGATCGCCCCGATGCCGGGGTTGTCGTGCAGGGCGCTGATCAGCAGCGCGTCACTGCCGCCGAGCGAGAAGGTGTTCAGGTTGCTGCCGAGCTGCTCGCCCGTGCCGCTGCCGTCGACCGAGCCGATGCGCGTGCCGCTCGCGCCGCGGACGAGCACCAGCGAGCCGGCATTGGTCTTGCTGCCCACGTCCGCGTTCGGCACCTGCAGGAAGTAATT
This sequence comes from Gammaproteobacteria bacterium, assembly GCA_050248455.1. GTDB lineage: Bacteria > Pseudomonadota > Gammaproteobacteria. The sequence continues at coordinate 414 of JBFWSI010000244.1, forward strand.
GCCGCTGCCGCGCAGGATAGGCGCGAAAGTGCCGAGATTGTCGCCGGCCGCGAGTCCGCTGGTGCGGCCGATCTCGTTGCCGGTGGCATTGTTGACGAGGATCGCCGTGCCGGCGTCCGTGAGGCCGCCGACGTCGGCGACCGCGCTGCGGATGAGATAAGTGCCGGCGCCGGTCGAGAAGTAGTCGACCGTCGATCCGATCTGATCGCCGGCCGCGAGACCGACGACCTGGCCGAGCTGCTGGCCGGTCAGGACGCTGCCCATCACGACGCGACCGGCATCCACCAGCCCGCCGACATCGGCACCGGCCGACTGCACGACGAAAGTGTTCGGCGCCGAGAAACCGACGCGCACCGTCGTGCCGAAAAACTCGTTCGCGCTGGTGCCGCTGAGACGACCGAGCTCCGTGCCGGTGGCGCCGCTAACGACGACGACACTGCCGGCGTCGACGTTGCCGCCGATGTCCGCGCCGGTCGATGCCACGATCAGATTGCCCGAGGCAAACTGCACCGAACCCTGGCCATAGAGCTCGCTGGCGCTGACGCCGCTGCTGCGGCCAATCTCCGCACCAGTCGTGATGTTGAAATAGATCAGCGCACCCGCATTCGCGAGACCGCCGTTCGAGGCATTCGGGCTGCGGAAGAACAGGTTGCCCTGAGGCCCGGTGAACGAACCGAAGGCGCCGAGCCGCTCGTTGGTCGCATTGCCGGCAATGGTCCCAAGCAGATTGCCGTTCGGGCCCAGCAGCGTGATGCGGCCCGCGTCGGTCAGGCCGCTCGCGTCGGCATTCTGGTTGACGACGAGAATGTTGCCGTTGGACAGCACGCTGAAGCTCGAGCCGAAGCCATCGTTCGCGAACGGCGTCGGATTGTCCACGGACACCGTTGCGCCGCCCTGCACGATCACGATGTTGCGCGGATCGAGCAATAGCGTGCCTGCATCGCCTCGCGGCGCACCGACGTCGACGCCGCCGGCGAAGCGCAGGATGTCTTTGCCCGACACTTCGATCATGCCGCCGTCGCCGGCCTCGAGGCCTGCCCGTGCCTCGGCCTTGCCCGCGAAGGTCGTTTCGAGGTTCGACCAGACGACCACCTCGCCGCCATCCCCACGCGTCGTCGCATTCGCCTCGAAGCGGCTCGCGCCGTCGACGGTCGCGTTGTCGGCCGCGCGCAGCGTGTCCGCGCCGCGGAATTCACCGCCGAAGCGGATGTCGCCACCGTCGCCGACGTCCGCGTTCGCACGCAGGATGGCGCCCTGGGCCTTCACGGTGTCGCCGAGCACCTGCACCGTGCCGCCGCCCGTCTTGCCGGAAGCGTCGATCGTGCCGCGCACCGTGACCGTGTCGGCCTCGACGCGCGCGACGCCGCCGCGCGCGCCGGTGACGTCGATGCGGCCGGCGAGCGTCGCCGTCGTCGGTGCGGGGGGCGTCGCCGTCGCGTCGGCTTCCTCCGCCGCGGGCGCCACGACCTTCAGCGCCACGCTGCCGCCGGCCGCGCCCAGCGGATTGGCGGGCGCCTCCGGATCCGGCGTCGCCGCCGGGTCGACCGCGCGCTCGCCGCGCGCCGAGATCACGCTCGTCGCGGTGGTTTCGATGCTCTTCGTCGCCGTGAGCACGATGCGGCCCGTCGCATCGACGGACAGCGCGTCGGCATTGATCTCGCCGGAGTGGTGGATCGTCTCGGCGAGGATTTCGACGCTGCCGCCGCGCGCGATCAGCTGGCCGAGGTTCACGACCTCGCCGGCCGGCGCCGTCACCTCGAAGCTGATGTCGGGATCGTCGAGGCTGGTGATCGTGATCGAATAGCCGGCGGCGAGCACCAGCTCGCCGTTCTCGCTCTCGATGATGCCGCTCTTCTCGTTGCCGGCCTCGGGCGCGTTCAGGATCCTGGGCGCCAGCAGCACGATTTCGCCGCGGGGCGTGGTCTTGATGTAGCCGTGGTTCGTGATCTGGCCACTGCTCGCGTCGCCGTTGAATTCGTAGCGACCGGCGAGGAAGTTCTCGTTGCTGATGTTCAGCGTCGACAGCACGAGGCCCGCGGTGTCGATCAGCCCGTCGCGCCCGATCACGATGCCCGCCGGGTTGACGAGGAACACGCGCCCGTTCGACACCAGGTTGCCGAGGATGTCCGAGGGGTTCTGCGTCGTGACGCGGTTCAGCACCGCGCTCGCCGCGCTCTGCTGGACGAAGCGCGTGGTCTCGCCGACGCCGATGTCGAAGGACTGCCAGTTGATGATCGCATTCGGCGAGTTCGCGATCTCCAGCGTCGTCGCGTTCGGATTGGTGAACGTGACGTTGCCGGCGGCCACCGTCGGCGCCTGGGGATTGGCCTGGACCACGACGCCGGCCGAGACACCGGCGAGCAGGCACAGGGTCTTGCGCGCCCTGCGGCGGCGTTTGCTGTTCAGTCGCACTGCTCGGTCTCCGTACTGATGATCGAGTCAATCAGGTTCAGGTTCTCGCCCGCCGTGCCCATCGCCTGGAAGTAGACGTCTTCGGCCTGGAAGGCCGGGATTTCGGGCAGCTGCTCGGCCGGCCCGCCGCCGAGCCCGACGCGCGCGGCGTCGCCGGCCCCGAGCTCGACCGTGTTCTGATCGGTCTGCACCGCACAGTTGCCGGCATAGCAGGCCACCATCAACGCCTCGCCCGGCGCAGCCGCAGCGGGTTCCACGACCGGCGGCACGTCGATCGCGTCCGGCATCGGCACGTCGATCGGCACCGGCATCGCGGGCACTTCGATCGGCGTCATGCCGGTGCTGCCGATGAACACCGGCGGCTGATCCGCGCTCAGCGGATTGTTGCCGTCGAAGTCGATGGCGCCGTCGTTGACGTCCGCGTACAGGCCGTCGCCGCCGCGCGCGGCCGGATCGGGATTGACGCAGGCGCCGACGCAGTAGAGATCGTAGCCTGTGCCGCGGATCCCGATGGTCGCGACGGCGGTGCGCATCTGGTAGGCGTTGCGGCGGTACTTGCCGATGGCGCCGCTGACCGCGCGCAGGCCGCCGCGCACGAGGCTGAAAAAGCCTTCGCCTTCCTCGGGCCTGGCCTCCTCGTACACCAGACGATCGACGCGGAACTCGGTGTTCGGCATCACCGTGACGCGGCTGCGATCGCGAAACAGCACGACGGCGTAGGCGTCGTTGCCCGTCACCAGCGCGTCACCGCTGTAGACGGGCCCGCCCGCTTTCACGGCGCGCGCGCCGCCGCTCGCGGATTTCGCGATCACGGTGCCCTTGATGAAACCGGCCCGGCCGGCCGGCGCCGGCCGCTGGCGCGCTTCCTCGGCGCAGTCCGCGCCGCACAGGCGCGCGTCGAACTCGGTGCCGCGGATCCCGATCGTCGCGACCGCGGTGCGCAGTTGCACGGCGTTCGGGTTGCGCTTGCTGAGGAAGCCCGTGACCGCGCGCAGGCCGCCCTTGAAGAGCCGGAACACCGCGCTGGGGGCGGCCTCGGACAGCGAGTATTCCTCGACCTGGAACGAAGTCTCCGGCCGCAGGGTCATGCGCGTGCCGTCGCCGAGCTTCAGCAGCGCGACGCTGCGCGGGCCGGTGGTGACGGTTTCGCCGACGTAGAGCTGCGAGCCGCTGCCGAGGATGCGCGCCGGCGCGCCCGCGACGTGAGCCGTGGCGAGCCCGCGCGCGATGACGACTTCGCCGGCCTTGTCCGCCGCCTGCGCGCCGGCCGTGCACAGCAGGGCGGCGGCCGCGAGCGCGCGCAGGCCGCGCTTCAGTAACGGTAGGTCAGACTGACGTGCCATTTCGAATTGCCTCGGTCGCTCGCTTCGCCGTCGGCATTGGCGATCGGCTGGCCATAGTCGAGGGATACCTGCAGCTGGTCCCGCCAGGCCCAGCGCGCGCCGACGCCGATGCTCGAGATCGTGTCGTGCGGCAGTTGCCCGATGCCGGGCGAATTGATCACCTTGTGGCCGGCGTCGAGGAAGCCGAGCAGGCGGATGTTGTAGAGCTGCGGCAGCTGCGGCGTCCACAGCTCGAGGTTCGCGACGAGGCCGGAGTCGCCCGCGATCGTGCGCTCCTCGAAGCCGCGCACGGAGCGCTCGCCGCCGAGGCCGATCTGCTCGCCCGGGATCAGCGTCTCGCTGGTGTACTGACCCGTCAGCCGGAACACGCCGGAGTAGCCGCGCGGCAGCTGTTGCGTCGCCAGCGCGCCGAAGCGCACGAGCTTCCACGACGAGTCCGGCGGATCGTCGGACGCGAAGCGGAAGCCCGCGTAGTCGCGATCGCTGTTGTGGCCGCCGAAGTCGAGGTTGTGGGCGTAGTCGAGGTAGAAGTCGAGGCTGGTACGGGTGCGCGTCCACAGGTAGCCGCCGTCGTAGCGGATCGACAGCGGGCGGCTGCGCACCTTCGAGCTCAGGCCGGGATTGAACACGCCGGTCTGCGTGCTGCTGATCGCGGTGTCGAACAGCCGGTCCTGCAGGCCGACCGTGACGCTGTGGCGATAGCGGCCGAGGTTCAGCAGCTGGTGCTTGAAGGACAGGCCCGTGAAATGGCCCGCACCGCTGACGTCGAAGGCATCCTGCACGGCGCCGACGTCGACGTCGGATCTGACGTAGAACGCGTTGAGCCAGCCGCGCAGCCGGTAGATCGGCAGCTGGTAGAAGGCGCCGAACTGGAACACGTCGTCGGCGTTGTCGGGCGACAGCGTGATCGCGGCGGTCGCGATGTCGTCGTGGCCCGTGATGTTCGCGTACTGGCCGCCGAACTGCAGGCGGGAGTTGCCCGTCTCGTCGTTGCCGATGTTGTTGAGGTTCGCGAACAGCCCCCACGGCCGCTGCTCGGTGACGTTGGCGACGGCGTCGAGCTTGTCCGGCTCCTGGCTCTGGCGGTAGCTGACGGCGACGCGCCGGCGCGGGTGCTGGTTGGCGACGGCGAGCTGGCGCGACAGTTCGCGCGGCTCGGGGACGGCCCCGGCCGAGAGCACCGGCAGGCTGTTGCGCACCATCTGCTCCGACGAGTACTGGTTGCCGCGGACGACGACCTCGCCGAGGCCGAACGTGAGCACCTGCAGCACGACGGTCGTCGGCGGCGTACCCTCGGGCGTCGGCACGATGCTGGCGCGGTGGAAGGCATAGCCGTGGTCGCGCAGCGCCTGTTCCAGCGCATCGATGGCGGCCATCAGGCCTTCGAGATCGGAGTATTCGCCGAGAAACGGCTGCAGGACCGCCTCGGTTTCCGCGGCGCCGAGCGGGTTCTCGCCGGTGACGTCGAAATGCTCGACGCGGATGATGATCGGCGGTGGCTCTTCGGCGGAGGCCTGCGACATGCAGCAGCCGAACGCCAGCGCCAGCATCAGTGGGACGAACGCAGCTTGCACGTTCCCCGTCCTCCCCCTTGTTGTTGGCGTTGACTCTAACCTAAGGCGCGGTCCAATAAAATCGGAGAGGCGCCTGAATTCGTTAAATTTCCACCGCTTTCAATAATCGACGCGCTCGACCCAGCTCCCGCCCCTGTGGGCGTCCCAATACAGTGCGCGGAGACGCTCGGTCAGAGTCCCCGGCCGGCCCGTGCCGACCGGCCTGCCGTCGAGCGTGACGACCGGCATGACGCCGCCGGCCGTGCTGGTCAGGAAGATCTCGTTCGCTTCGCGCAGGACCTCGGGCCCGAAACGCGTCACG
>JBFWSI010000245.1:0-6029 GCA_050248455.1 Gammaproteobacteria bacterium
GAAAAGCTGCGCAATGAGCGGATCAGAAGGCGACGCTGAGCGAACCCGTCACCGCGTTCTCGGTGAAGTCGTCCGACGCGTCGCCCGAGACGCTGTCCATGTACTGGTAGCTCAGCCGCGAGCTGACGTGCGGCCCGACCGTGTAGCTGACGTAGGGCGAGAAAGCCACGAAGTCCGACGTCTGCAGCGCGTTGTCCGATTCGCGGGTCTGCCAGTCGGCCGTCAGGCCCGCGGAAAGCCGGTACGAGAAGCGATGGTTCCAGCTGCCGCCGAAACCGAGCAGCGAATCGGTGGAAGTGCTGCGGGTCGACTCCTGCGCGTTGCGGCTGACGCGCACGGTGAAACTGTCGCGCTTGCGGTTGAAGGCGAGATTCGCGTTGAAGTTGCGCGAAATGAACACGTCGTCGGTCAGGCCGAGTTGGTTCAGCGGCAGCGACGGATCGGCGTTGCCCAGCGGGTCGATCACGGGATTGCCGAAGGCGTCGACCACGGTGAACACCTGCTGGTCGCGCAGCACTTCCGCCGTGGTGCGCAGATCCTCGCTGTAGGCGCCCGTCACGATGAAGCGACGCCAGCGGTGCGAGAAGCTGAAGTTCTTGGTGCTGCCGAAGCTGCGCTCGCCGTAGCTGCCCGTGATCGAGGTGCGCGGCGTCGGGTACAGCGTCGCCCCTAGCTGCCAGTTGAGGCCGCTGCGCAGGCCGCCGCCGTCGGTCGCGAAATCGTTGAACTCGTAGCCGAGCGAGCTGTTGAGCCTGACGAAGCGGTTCAGCCGGTAATTGAGCGAGTTGTTCCAGCGTTGGAACACCGAGCGTTGCCCGGTGTCGCCGCCGTCGTTCTCGCGCCGCGTGAAAATCGAACCCCATTCGAAGCGCTGGAAGCGTCGGCCGCTCTCGACGCCGACCTGGCCGTCGAGCAGCTGTCCGCCGCCGATGCCGCTGCCCCCTTCATCCCCGGTGGAGACGTCGCTCCAGGCGATGCGGCCCGTCGTGTTCGCCCAGCTGCCGAACTTGTGACGAAGCTCGGGGGCGAAGCCGTAGCTGACGGCGTCGGCGCGGTTGGCGGTGTCGCGGGCATTGCGATTGCGATTGGAGATCTGCCCGAGGTTGTTGCGGATCGTCGGATACATCGACGCGAACGCGGTGACGAACATCTGATCGCGCACGACTTCCGCGCGCGTATTGGTCTGCAACAGATGCGACAACTGTGACTGATCGCTGTTGTCGAGATAGATCTGCTTCTGGGCCGTGTACTCGGTCGTCATGTTGATCCGACGGCCTTGGCCGAGCACCGAGAGGCCGGGCGAGACGGTCGTGACCCAGTCGCTGCTGGGACCGATGTCCTCGTTCACCAGCAGCGCGTTGTCGGTATAGGTTTCGGACAGGCCGAGCCGCGGCTGGATGCGCCATTCGCCGGCGATCGCCTGCGGCGTCGACGTCGCCGCGGCGCCCGCGACGAGCGCGAGCACGCCTTTCCACCACTGAGCCTGCCGCCGTGACATCGAATCCGCGAGCGGTTGCGGTTCAGGACTTGGGCTGCTGGCTACCGTAGCCATAGCCGTATCCATAGCCGTAACCATATCCGTATTGACCGTAACCGTAACCGTAGTTGCCGCCGGCCGCCTGGTGGCGAATCTTGTTGAGCACCAGCCCCGTGATCTGGACGTGCTCGAGCGCGGACAGCGTGCGCTTGAGCGTCTCGCGCGCGGTCTTGTAGGCCTCGACGACGAGCACGACCTGCCCGATCAGCGGCGCCAGCGCGGCCGCGCCGGACATCGCGAGCACCGGCGGCGCGTCGAAGATGATGATGCGATCGGAGTAGCGCGTCGCGAGCTCCACCGCGAGCTTCACCATCGCCTGGCTCGCGAGGCGCTCGGTGATGCCGTCGCGGATCGTGCCGGCGGGGATGAACGACAGCGTCGGCACGTTGGTGCGCTGGATGATCTCGGCGAGATCGAGATCCGGATGCGCAAGGTAGTCGTAGAGACCGGTGCGGTTGAAGGCGCCGAACAGGCGGCTCAGATCGGACTTCAAAATGTCGCTGTCGATGGCGAGCACGGTGCGATCGATTTCCATCGCGATGCTCATCGCGAGGTTCATCGAGGTATAGGTCTTGCCCTCGCCCGGCATCGAGCTGGTCACCATGATGAGGTTCGCCGGCTTGCCCATCGCCGTCGCACCCGGCGTCGCGTTCGCGATCAGGCGGCGCTTGACCTGCTGGAACTCCTCGGACAGGCGCGAGGCGGGATCGCCGGGGACCAGGAAGCCGAGCCGCCGCAGGCGTTCGAAATCCAGCTCCAGATTCGGGCGGCCGAACTTGTGCCGCGGCAGCGCGGTGTCCGAGTCGCGCGGTACGGTGACCGGCGGCGACGCGGGCGTGTCGGCGACGGGGGCAGTCGCCTGCACCTCGCCCGCCGTGGCGTCGACCGCTGGCGGAAGCGTCTCCGGCGCGGCAGCCGCCTCGCTCGCCGTCGTGTCGCCGGCCGGTGCATCGGGTTCACCGCCGAGCTTGCGCATCGCGCGTTCGATAGTGCTCACGCAATCATTCCTATCACGGACGAAATCTTGCCGTGTAAATCGATACCCATCACGAACATCACGACCTGTCCTACGTATACGAGCACGAGCCCCGCGAGCGCGGCCGAGAAGGCCATCAGCTCGTAGCGGCGCTGCTGGCGGTGCAGCGGGCTGCTGGAGAGGCTGATCACGCCGATCACGGGCAGGCCCGTGATGTCCTTCAGATCCGGCACGTCGATGATGCGCGGGTTCATCTGCGACAGCATCGCCGACAGTCCCCCACCGATGCCGAGGCCGGCGAGCAGCACGATGCTCGAGAACAGCAGCCGGTTCGGCCCGGTCGGCAGCAGCGGCACGCGCGGCGGCTCGATGATCTTGACCTTGACGTCGTCCTCGCTCTGATCCGCTTCCTGCGCCATATAGGCGAGCTCGCGGCGCTTGAGCAGCTCGTCGTACTGGGTCTTGTTGACTTCGTAGTCGCGGTTCAGCCGCGCCAGCTCGGCCTCGACCTCGGGCACCGTGTCGACTCGCTTCTCGAGCTCCTTCACGCGCCGCTCGAACTCCTGCACGCGCGTCTGCAGACCGGCGACCATCGCGTCGGCTTCCGCGGCCTGCAGCTGGAGCTGCTGCTTGAACGGATTGCCCATCATCGCCGCGAAGTCGTCCTCTTCCTCCGTGGCGGGCGGCTTCTCCTTCGCCTCCTTCTCGAGCTCCTTCTTGCGCGTCTCGATCTTGACCTTGAGGTCCTCGATCATCTTGCGCATCGCGACGACGTCGGGATGCTTCTCCGTGTAGGACACGAGCAGGTCGTCGATGCGGTTGTCGAGGTCGGTGATCTTGCTTTCGTACTGCGCAATCTGGCCGTCGACTTCCGCGGCCGACACATCGTCTTCGAGCGCGAACGGATCCTCGACCGCCGTGTTCGCGTTCTTCGCTTGCTCCTTCAGCTGGTCGCGCCGGCGCATCCCCTCTTCGAGCTGGAGCTGCGCTTCTTTCAGCTGGGCGTGCGCGGCCTCGAGCCGCGAGAAGAAGCCGCCCTCCGCGCCCGGCATCATGCCGACGTTGCGCTGCTTGAACTCCTTCAGCCGCTCCTCGGCTTCGACCAGGCGCTTCTCGTAGGCGGCGATCTGCTCCTCGAGGAACTTCTGCGTGACCGCGGTCTCGCGGCGCGTGTCGCCGAGCGCGGACTCCATGAAGGTGTTCAGCAGCTCGTCGACGACGGCCTTGGCGATCTTGGGTTTGGCGTTCGAATACTTGATTTCGTAGATGTTGTCGCGCGGCGTGCCCGCGATGGAGATGTCCGAGGAGAGATCGGCGATGAGCTTGTCGAACTCCTCCGGCGTCTTCGTGCCGAGGTCGAGATCGGTGCGCCGCGCGACTTCCTCGAGATTCGGACGCGTCAGCAGCGTGCGGCTGAGGAGCATCGTGGTGTTCGACAGATCGCCGCTGTCGAAGGCGATGCCGCGCAACAGCGGCCGGAGCATCGAGCGCGAGTCGAGATAGACCTTCGCGCTCACCTCGTACTGATCGGGCATCAGCTGCACGCCGGCCCAGCCCAGCGTGCAGGCGACGATGGCCGTCGCCAGGCCGACCCAGCGATAGAGCCACGCCATGCGGAGGAAAGTGCGGGCGACTTGTACCTGTTCGTACATGCGGGCGTTTACCGGCTACGGGACGATGTGGGCGTTGTCGGCATGCGCATGTAGAACTAGAACCAGGCTTCCGGAATGATGATGATGTCGCCGGGCTGGAGCGCGACGTTCGCCGAGATGTCGCCGTCGCGGATCAGGTCGTCCAGGCGCACGTTGTATTCCTCTTCCTGGCCGCCGGCGTAGCGCACCAGCACGGCGCGGTTGCCGGCCGCGAAGTCGGTGAGGCCGCCGGTCTGGATCATCAGGTCCAGCGCGGTCATGTTGCGACGATACGGTGTGGCGGTCGGCCGGGTCGCCTCGCCGACCACGCGCACCTGATCGTAATACTCGCCGACGAAGCCGTTGACGGTCACGGTCACCAGCGGATCGCGCACGTATTCGCCGAGCTCCTTCTCGAGCTCGGTGGCGAGCTCGGGCGGCGTCTTGCCGGTGGCGAGGAACTCCTTGACCAGCGGCGTCGAGAAGCGTCCGTCGGGCCTGACGGCGACGGTCTGCGACAGTTCGGGATTGCGCCAGACGAAGATGTTGAGGCTGTCGCCGGGGCCGACGCGATAGACCCAGTCCTTGGCGTAATCGCTCTCGCGCGGGGCTTCCGGCAGGCTCGACCAGAATGGATTGGATATCGAGCAGCCGGCCAGCGTCACGGCCGTCGCGCCCAACGCGAGCACGGCCAGGAGCCGTCGTTTCCAGCTGCGGATTCGAGTCACTGTCGTCGCCCCCATGATCCTTCTCCTCGAGCCATGTCCGTCCGGTGTCAGGCGTCCACCCGGTGAGGGGGACATAAAACCTTCACTATCAAGATGGTTAGATGCCATTTTTTATCTATTTGTTGATTAAGTCCAGCGCGATCCTGCGCATGGCGGGCAGCGGGCCCGGACTGTCGGGCATCGGCGGCGGGACTGATTCCTGAAGCCGCCAGTCTAGGGACGGGATCGGCCGCCGCGCCGCGGCAGGCGGCACGGCGTCACAATTGTTGTCTTGCCCGTGTCGCGCCCTCAGGCCGCGGCGTCGTCCGCGACCCCGGCCCCGGGTGGCGGAGGAGGGCCGACCACGAACGAGATGTGGCGTTCCGAGAAGCTGACCCGCCCATCCGAGGCGAGCACGTCGAGGTAATCGCGCGTGACCTGCTCGTCGACGGCCGCCATCAGCGCCAGCTCGCGCGGGCCGCCGCGGAACACGAGGACCCGCGGATCGCTGCGGTCCGGCGCCGCCTGCTTGCGGGCCGCATCGAGCGCGAACTCCAGGCGCTGCGAGGGATGGGCGAAGGCCAGCACCATCGCCAGTTCGTCCATCGAGCGCATGCGCGCGGCGAACACCTTGAACAGCCGCCGCGCCCGGCCGGGGTGCTCGTGCAACTGCTGCTCGAAGCTGCCGCGGTCCAGGGTCATCAGCTCGCAGTCGGTCAGCGCCGTCGCCGACGCCGCGCGCGGCAGATCGTCGAGCAGCGCGAGCTCGCCGAACAGGTGGCCGCGGCCGAGATGGGCGAGAGTGAGTTCCTGGTCGCCGTCGCGCCGGCGCGAAATACGCACCTCGCCGCTCTCGACCACATAGGCATGCTCACCGATGTCGCCCTCGTTGAACACGACCTCGCCGGAACGCAGCACGAGCCGCTCGAAGCTGTCCTGGAAGGAGCTCAGCGCGGTATCGGGGAGATCGCCCAGCGCCCAGCCGATGAACTGCTGCGTGGTGCCGGCGAGCGGGATCACGAAGTTGCCGATCTCCTCGTTCCAGATTTTCTCGCACAGCTCGACGAAACCGAGCCGCCGGTACATGCCGGCCGTCTCGGAGTTGACGACGACGACGACGTGCGAGGCGCCATAGCCCTGGCACACCGTAGCGGCCATGCGGAACATCGCGCGGATCA
>JBFWSI010000246.1:0-6025 GCA_050248455.1 Gammaproteobacteria bacterium
GTGCTTCCGCGCACTGCGCGCGACTTCGTTGCCGTCGTCGTCGAGATAGATCGGCTGCAGATCGGCCGGCGCTGCACGCGAGGCCCTGCTCGGCTTCTCGATGACGGGCGGCGGCGCGATGTGCGCGGGCACCGAGGGTTCCAGCGGCGGCGCGGCGGCCGTCGCCGGCGGCAGCACGACGTCGAAGTCCGCCGGCGCGAGCGCTTCGCCCGGCGGCGGTGCTTCGAGCACGACGACGGGATTCGCGGCCGGCGTGGCCGGCGCAGGCGGCGGAGTCGCCGGCGTCACGACCGGCGCGACCTGGACGACGGGCGCGGGCGCGACGGCGGCGCGCATCGCCGGTGCCGGCGGCGCGAGCCGCACGTAGTCGAGCAGCGGGCCGCGCGAGGTCCACAGCGCGGCGCAGGCGCCGAACACGAGCAGTGCGCCGAGCATCGCGCGCGGGCGCTCGGCGACGGCGCGCAGCGGGACCGCGTGCAGGCCGTCCAGCGCGGAATCGACATGACTGAGGCGACCGCCCTTGCGCGCCTCGAGATCCGAGAGCATCTGGTTGATCAGACTCATGACGCGTGACTCGCGAGCCAGTGCTGGAGGCGGCCGGCGAACCAGCCGCGCGCCCGGCCGCGCACGATGCGCGCGTCGGCGGTGTCGTCGACGGCGAGCTGCGCGTGCCGGCGCTCGACCGTCGCGACGCCCTGCCCGTAGGCGGCCATCAGCGACTTGTGCGCCAGGATGTTGATCAGGCGCGGCACGCCGCGGCTGCCCTTCACGATTTCGTCGACCGCGCGGCGCTGGAACAGGCGCACGCCCTCGTAGCCGGCGACGGCGAGCCGATGCGCCAGGTAGGCCTCCACGCCGTGGCCGTCGAGCGGCAGCAGCTCGTAGCTGAAGGAAATGCGCTGCCGGAGCTGGCGGATCGAAGGCTGGTCGAGCACTTCGTCGAGCTCCGGCTGGCCGAACAGCACGACCTGCACGAGCTTGCGCTTCTCGGTCTCGAGGTTCGTCAACAGGCGCAGCACCTCCAGCGTCTGCAGCGGCACCGCCTGCGCCTCGTCCAGGCAGACGACGACGCGCTGGCCCGCGGCGGCGAACTTCAGCAGCGCCGCGTTCAGCCGGCGCAGCAGCTGGTGCTGCGTGCACGGGCTCGGCAGGCCGATGCCGAGCTCCTCGACGATCGACAGCAGCAGGCTCGCCGGGCTCAGATAGGGATTCGGCAGATAGGCGCAGCGGAATTCCTCGCCCAGCGAATTGAGCAGACGGCGGCACAGCAGCGTCTTGCCGGTGCCGACTTCGCCGATCACTTTGACGAAGCCCTCGCCGCTGCGCAGGGCGACGAGCAGCACGTTGAGCCCGTCGAGATAGCCGGCGCGCTCCATGAAGAACGCGGTGTCCGGCGTCAGCGTGAACGGCAGTTCGCGGAGTCTGAAATGCTGCAGGTACATGGCGTTCCTCGCCCTTGCCTCAAGGATTCAAGTGAGCTCTGCCGTTGCAGAGTTTCCTCAGGGAGTCGGCAGGCCGACGCGGGCGCCGGTCGACGCGCCCCACTGGCCCAGCTGCGCGTCCATCCGGTCGAGCTCGCCGCGCGCCGCATCGATCGCATTCGTCCACTGCTGCGGGCCTTCGATGACGATCGGGCGCAGCAGGATCACGAGCTCGCTCTTGACGCCCTCGGTGCGCTTCTGCCGGAACAGCGCGCCGACCACCGGCAGATCGCCGATCGCCGGCGTCTTCGCGTCCTGCGTGCGCTCCTTGTTCTGCATCAGCCCGCCGATCACGACGAGCTGGCCGCTGCGCGCCTGCACCACCGAGTCGGATTCGCGCACCGTGCTGCGCGCGAGCGGCAGCGTCTGGTCGACGCCCGCGATCGTGATGCTCTTCTGCTGGTCGACGACCTCGCTGACCGAGGGATGGATGTGCAGCATCACGTCGCCGTCGCGGCTGATCTGCGGCGTCACGTCGAGCGCGATGCCGGAGAAGAACGGCGTCAGCTCGATGTTCGGCGTGGTGGTCGTCGCGGTGCCCGTGATCGTCGTCGTCGACACGTCGGTGACGAAGAACTCGTCGGTGCCGACCTTGATGATCGCCTTCTGATTGTTCATCGTCGAAATGCGCGGGCTCGACAGCACCTGCACGTTGCCCTGGGTCTGCAGCAGCTCGAGGAAGGCGGTGAAGTCGCCGCCGTTCAGCGCCAGCGAGAACACGCCGCCGAAGGCCGAGGCCGGCACGCCGGCGATGTTGGTGACGCCAGGGATCAGATCGAACTCGGCGCCGGCCAGATCGCTGCGGCCGGACTCGCCTTCGAAGACCTTGCCGCCGCCGGTGTGGCCGACGGTGAACTCGCTGAACACGCCCGCCCAGTTGATGCCGGCCTGGAAGCCGTCGGACAGCTCGACCTCGAGGATCTTCGCCTCGAGGATCACCTGGCGCTGCGCGATCAGCTGCGAGGCCTGGAGATAGGCTTCGACCTCGCGCAGCTCGGTCGGGATCGCGCGCACGACGACGACCCCGGACTGCGGGTTGACGACGACGCTGCGGCCGCGGCCGTCGCCAACGATTGCGGTGACCGCCGCGGCGAGCTCCTGCCAGAAGCTGGTCTCCGGGAAGATCGTGTTGATCTGCGTGCCGACGACGGTGCGCTGGCCGCGATTGCCGCCGATGTCGGTGCTGCCGGAGGGATTGTCGAGCGACGCGCCTTCGTCGAGCGCGGCGTTCGGGCCTTCCTGCAGCGTGCCGGCGCTGACGAAGGTCGACGAGGCGCCGCTGCGCGCGACGTTGAGGTAGTTGATCTGGAACACGCGCGCCTCGAGCCGCGACGGCAGCACCTGGAAACCGTAGGCGGTGCGCTCGAACTCGAAGCCGTAGACGTCGCGCGCGGCCGCCATCACGTCCGGGATCGTCACGTTCTTCAGGTTCAGCGAGATCTTCCCGGCCACTTCGGGGTGCACGACCATGTTGTACTTGGTGCCGTCGACGAGGCTCATGAAGAACTGCTGGGCCGGCACTTCGTTGACCGCGATGTCGAAGCGCTGGTTGTCGTCGATCTTCGGCACCTCGTGCGTGTCGAGCTTCAGGCTCGGCAGCAGCGCGCGACTGACGTCAGCCGGCAGCTGCTCGCTCGCCGCCGGCTTCGCGGTCTCGGCGGCCAGCGTCTCGCGCATCTCGTCCAGCGTCTGCCGCTGCGGCGGCGCGCTCTGGCAAGCGGCGAGCGCGGCGGCCAGGAGTCCGGCGAGAACGATGCGCTCAACGCGCGCGCGAAGGGCGATGCTTGATGTCATGTTGGAGCAGGCTCAGGCTGACGGTTTCGTTGCCGACGGCGATCTCGACCTCGCGCGGCGCGATGGCGACGACGCGGGCGCCGTCGATGTCCTCGCCCTCGGCGACGATGCGTCCATTGATCATGGCGCTGCGCCGGCCGGGCTCGATCTTGATCGCGCCGAGTCGCCACGCACCGGGTTTCACCGCGCTGTCCTCGACGGCGACGGGCGCGGGCGGGGCTGCCGGCGGCTGCATCGGATCGACGAGCTCGAGCGCGCTCGCGGCGGCGGCGACGAGCAGCGCGCCGGCCGCGGCGATCAGCTTGTCGGCGCTAGACACCGATCCACCCCTCTTCGAGGCTGACGGTGTAGACGACGATCGAGCCCTCGACGCGCGGGAAGTCCTGGGTCTCGAGTTCGACGCGATCCCAGAAGAAGCCCCAGGGCAGGGCTTCGAGCGCGCGCAGGTAGTTGATCGTCGCGATGTAGCTGCCGGCGAAGCGGATGCGGATGCCGTGGCGATACGCCGTCTTGCGCGGCGGCGGCGCCGCGACCAGCGGCGTGACGGGCTTCGCATCGCGCAGGGCAGTAGGCGCGGCCGGCGCCGCGGCGCCGGCGTCGACCGGCACGAGCGGTTCGACACCGAGGCCTTCGAGGCCGACGAATTCGAGATCGCGGATGCGGCCGAGCACCGTTTCGAGCACCTTCGCCATCTGCGCCGGCGGCACGACGCGGCCGACGCGGGCCTCGACCCGTTCGCGCAGGGCTGCGAGCTCCTGTTCGCGCGCGGCGATCAGCTGCCGCGTGCTCGCATCGGGATCGACCTGCGCGCCCGCCATCAGATCGGCGCTGACGGCTTCGATCTTGCGCAGCTCGTCGCCCGCGCTCGTCACTGCGGCGAGCAGCGTCTGCTTGCGTGCGGCCAGCGGATCGATCAGCAGCGACTGCCAGGCCATGGCCACCGACAACAGCAGCGAGGCGACGATCAGCACGCGTTCCTTGGCCGTCAGTCGATCGAGGCGCGCCGTCATCTCGGCGAGCGTCCGTCGCTTGCGTTCAGTTTTCATGCGCGTCCTTGCGCGGCGCGGCCGCGTGCGCGATGCCGACTTCGACGCCGCTGGTCGCGAGCGCGAAGGCGACCGTGGCACCCTCGGGCGCGCGATCGAGCTTGAGGTGGCTGAACACCTTGCCTTCGAACACCGGCTCAGCCGCGAGCCGCTGCACGTACAACGGCACGAACTCCGGCGCCTGTGCCTGGCCTTCGATGCCGATCTGCGTGCCGCCCGCGGCGATGTCGACGCGCGTCAGCCAGGTGCCGGCGACGTGCTGGCGGGCGAAACCGACTAGGTAGGGCGAGAGCCCGAAATTGTTGCCGAAGCTGCCTGCGCTCAAGGCCGCCATCAGCCGGCGCGTCTGCTGCAGATCCTCGTGCTGGTCGGCGGCGCGCACGGCGAGCGCGGGATCGGGCACGCGCTTCGGCAGGCGCGTGTACAGCTCGGCGAGGCGCTGCTCGGCGTTGTCGCGCGCGACGGCGAGCTGCTGCGCTTCGCGTTCGAGCAGGCCGACCTGCACCAGCGCCCAGGCGTAGACGAGGCCGAGGCCGGCGAGCACGACGGCGAGGCTGCGCAGCATCGCGCGCGCGCCGAACAGCGGCGCGGGTTCGCGCAAGCTCGGCTGGTAGAGATTGATCTGCTGCTTCATGCCGCCTGCTCCTGCGTGCGCAGCGCGGCGCCGATCGCGAGCGTGCAGCGCGCGAGCACGTCCGGCGGCAGCTGGCTCGACGGCGCGGGGATCGCGCCGAGGTCCAGCCAGCGCGTCGCGACGCCGAGCTGGGACTGCAGATACTCCGGCATGCCGGCGACCGGCTGCGGCAGGCCGGCGAGCACGATTGCGCCGATCGACGGCTGGCCGAAATGACGTTCGTAGAAGTCGAGCGAGCGCTGGATCTCGATCGTCAGCGCATCGAGCTGGCCCTCCATGGCCGGCGTCAGCGTGGCGCCGGCCTGGAGCAGGCGTTCCCGCCCGCCGTCGAGGCGGCGCGAGAAGTACAGCGCGCCGCGGCGGCTGACCGTCAGCAGGCCGTGGCGCGCGGCGAAATGGATCAGCGCGACACCTGCGCCGTCCTCCGGCAGGCGCACCGCGAGATTGCGCAGCGCGAACTCCGGGATGTCGACGACTTCGAGTTTGAGTCCGGCGCCCTGCGCGGCGGCGGCGACGCGCTGCACGCGCTCGCTGCGCGCGGCGACGGCGTACATGCGGCGCGCCGCGCGGCCGTCCTCGGTCGGCACGTCGAAGACGTCGATCACGGCGTCGTCGATGTGGAAGTCGATCAATTCCTTGACGCGCCAGCGCATCGCCGCGCGCAGCTCGGCGGGCGGCACCTCCGGCGTGTCGACGAGCACGAGGCTGTAGTCGTTCGGTTCGACCAGGCTCACGCAGGACATGCGGCCCAGGCGGTGCTCGCGCACGTGGCGGGCGAGCAGCGCGGCGCTGCGCGCGGGATCGCCGGCGAACCATTCGGCGCGCACGAGCGCGGGCGTGCCCGCCGCGTGGTCGACCACCGCGAGCGCACAGCCTTCGTCGTGATGGCTGAGCGCAAGCATCTGCTGCGCGCGCGTCCGCCGTTTCGCAAATAAGCCCATCGTTCCCCCGAGAACGGGAAGGCCTGCCGCGCGCTGCGGCGAAGTGCGGCCCTCCGTCGAAGGGTTTAGCGGCAGTGCGGGCGGGAGATTGAGACGCGGATCGCAGTGTCGAGGGTGATGCGCGTCACA
>JBFWSI010000247.1:0-6025 GCA_050248455.1 Gammaproteobacteria bacterium
GAGCTGATCGCGCTCGAGACCGCCCATCCCGAACTGATCACGCCTGATTCGCCGACGCAACGCGTCGGCGGCGCGCCGCTCGCGGCCTTCGCGCCGGTGCGCCACGCGCGGCCGATGCTGTCGCTGAACAACGCGTTCACGGTCGAGGATTTCCTCGACTTCGATCGTCGCGCACGCGAACGCCTGCAGGTCGAGGCAATCGACTACGTCGCCGAGACCAAGCTCGACGGCCTCGCGATCAATCTCAGCTATCGCGAAGGGCTGCTGGTGTCGGCGGCGACGCGCGGCGACGGCGAGACCGGCGAGGACGTCAGCGACAACGTGCGCACGATCAGCGCCGTGCCGCTGCGCCTCGCGGGCGAGAATCCGCCGTCGTTCATCGAGATCCGCGGCGAAATCTACCTGACGCACGCGGGCTTCCGCGCGCTGAACGAAGCGCAGATCGCGCGCGGCGAGAAACCCTTCGTCAATCCGCGCAATGCGGCGGCCGGCAGCCTGCGCCAGCTCGATCCGAAGATCGCGCGCAGCCGGCCGTTGACGATCGCCTGCTACGGCATCGGCGCGCTGGAAGGCGCCACGGTGCCCGACACGCAGTTCGAGCTGCTCGCCTGGCTGCGCCGGCTCGGCTGCCGCGTGTCGGCCGAATCCGCGCGCGTCACGGGCGCGGAGGCGGCGCTCGGCTACTACGACACGATGGAGCAGCGACGCGCGCAGCTCCCGTACGACATCGACGGCGTCGTCTTCAAGGTCGACCGGCTCGACTGGCAGGCGACGCTCGGCCAGGTCGCGAAGGCGCCGCGCTGGGCCGTCGCCTTCAAGTTCAAGCCCGAGGAGCGTGAAACGCAGGTCGTCGCGATCGACGTGCAGGTCGGTCGCACCGGCGCGCTGACACCCGTCGCGCGCCTGCAGCCCGTCTACGTCGGCGGCGTCACCGTGACGAACGCGACCCTGCACAACGCCGACGAGCTCGCGCGCAAGGACGTGCGGGTCGGGGACACCGTGATCGTGCGGCGCGCGGGCGACGTGATCCCGGAAGTCGTGCGCGTGCTGCTCGAGAAGCGACCGCGCGGCACCGCGCCCTTCGAGATGCCGACCGAGGTGCCCGATCGCCTGCTCGCGCAGCGCATCCAGCGGCTGATCCACTTCGCTTCGCGGCGGGCAATGGACATCGAGGGACTCGGCGACAAGCTCGTCGAGCAGCTGGTGCGCGCCGGCCTCGTTGTCGAACCGGACGATCTGTATGCACTGCGCGTCGAGGATCTCGCCGCGCTCGAGCGCATGGGGCAGAAGTCGGCGGAGAACCTGCACGCGGCGCTCGAGCGCAGCAAGGCGACGAGCTTGCCACGACTCCTGCACGCGCTCGGCATCCGCGACGTCGGCGAGGCGACGGCACGCGCGCTGGCCGCCTACTTCGGCCGCCTGGAGCATCTGATGGCCGCCGGCGTCGCCGAGCTCGAACAGGTGCCGGACGTCGGGCCGATCGTCGCCGGCCACGTTGCGGCGTTCTTCGCCGACGAGGCGAATCGCCGGCTCGTCGCCGCGCTGCGCGCGGCCGGCGTGCACTGGCCGGAAGCCGAGCCGCGGGTCGCGACCTCGCTGCCGCTCGCCGGCGTGACCCTGGTGCTGACTGGGACGCTCGAGTCCCTGACGCGCGAGGAGGCGACCGAACGCCTGCAGGCGCTGGGCGCGAAGGTCGCCGGCAGCGTGTCGAAGAAGACGACGGTGGTGGTGGTCGGCGCGGACGCGGGCTCGAAGGCACGCAAGGCGGAAGAACTGAAGATTCCGATCGCCGACGAGACCTGGCTCGCGGCCCTGCTGGCCGCGCCGGACGACGCGGCGCAGACGATCGCCGGACTCAGTCGTCCGGCGTGACCACCTGGTTGCGACCGCGCACCTTGGCGCGATAGAGCTGCTTGTCGGCGCGCTCGAGCAGATCGACCGAGCCGTCGCCTGCGGCGAGCTCGGCGACGCCGACGCTGACCGTCACGGGGATCTGCGTGCCCGTGACGTCGATGCGGCCGGCCGCGACCGCGTGGCAGATGCGCTGACCGAGCAGCTGCGCGCCGGCCGAGCGCGTGTTGGTCAGGATCACGACGAACTCCTCGCCGCCGTAGCGGAACACGACGTCGCTGTTGCGCGTGCATTTCACGATCGCCTTCGCGACCTCGGTCAGCACCGCGTCGCCGACCATGTGGCCGTGCGTGTCGTTGATGCTCTTGAAGTAGTCGATGTCGATCATCAGCACCGACAGCGGCGTGTTGTGACGCACGGACACCAGCACCTGGTGTTCGAGATGCTGCTCCATGCTGCCGCGGTTGTGCACGCCCGTCAGCGGATCGGTCAGTGCGGTCTTCAGCGCACGCTCGTACATCAGCGCGTTGCGCAGCGGGTAGACCAGCGCGCACAGCATCACTTCGATCAGCGCCTGATCGTCGGTCGAGAACGGCTGGCTGCGCATGAAGGTCAGCTCGCCCAGCGACTTGCCGAGCAGGTTCAGTTCGTAGGTGCAGCGATGCAACTGCAGGCGACCTTCCTGGAACGCGACGCCTTCGCCACGATTGCGGTAGCGCAAGCTGATCCGGCGCACGATGCGGCGCGCTTCGATCGTGAAGGCATGGATCACGTCCTTGACGTACAGGCTCGACTGCAGGGCATTCGAGATGCGCAGGACCGTGCTGTCGGACAGCAGCGGCCGCGGCTGCGTGTCCGGTTCGAACGAGGTGATCGCATGCAGCGAGCCGATAGCTCCGGTTTCCGTGCTTGCCTCGGCATGAATCGTCATGACCGTCTCCTGATGAAGCGCTCCCTGGAGAAAGCCATTTTCGTGCCAGCGGTCACAATTCGCCTGAAGACAAGGATTTGGCCGCACTGCTTCGACCAGGCCGTCAAAAACCGGGCAGGTAATCGGGTGAATCGAAGGGTTTGCCGCCCACCGCCGGATGGACTCGTCGGTTTTTTGACGTGCGTCGATCCTGGGACCGGCGACGGGCGGCAAACGGGCCGGCAAGGCGGCAAGCGGCTGCCGTCACTGCAGGTCGAACTGCCGGCCGTTGCAGTCCGCGCTCGCGTCGCTCAGGAGATGGACGAAGGCGGGTGCGAGCGCGGTCGGCTCCGGCAGGGTGAACGGGTCCTCCCCGGGATAGGCGTCGGCGCGCATGCGGGTGCGGCAGCGGCCGGGATTGACGCTGTTGACACGGATGCGCGTGCCGCCGTCGAGCTCGTCGGCGAGCGTCTGCACCATGCCTTCGAGCGCGAATTTGCTCGCCGCATAGGCGCCCCAGTAAGCGCGGCCGCGGCGCCCGACCGCGGACGACACCGCGACGATCGAGGCCGCCGGCGCCTGCTCGAGCAACGGCAGGCAGGCCTGGGTCAGCAGGAAATTCGCGTGCACGTTGACCTGGAAGACCCGCGCCCACACGAGCGGGTCGTAGTTGCGCAGCGGGCCCAGCTCGCCGAGCAGGCCGGCGTTCAACACCAGGCCGTCGAGGCGGCCCCAGCGCCGGTCGACGAGGCCGGCGACTTCCGCATAGTGCTCGACCGTCGCGTTCTCGAGGTTCAGCGGCACGAGGCTGGGCTCGGCACCGCCCGCGGCCTCGATCTCGTCGGCGAGTTTCTCCAGCGCGCGCCCGTCGCGCGCGAGCAGCAGCAGCGTGGCGCCGGCCGCAGCCGCGGCGAGCGCGACTGCGCGGCCGAGACCGCGCGAGGCGCCGGTGACGAGCACGAGCTTGCCGGCGAGGGTCGCGGGTGCGGCCTGTGACGGGAAGGCGAGACGACTGACGGACATCCGTGCGCGCCCGGCCTCAACCGAAATCGCCGGCGCGCAGGATGGTGTCGCGGCGGTGGTTGCGATCGTCGGTATCGGGATAGTCGAGCGTGAAGTGCAGGCCGCGGCTCTCCTTGCGCTTCAGCGCGCAGCGGATCACGAGCTCGGCGACCTGCACCAGGTTGCGCAGCTCGATCAGATCGCTGGTGACGCGGAAGTTCGCGTAGAACTCGCCGATTTCGTTGCGCAGCAGGTGCACGCGGCGGCGTGCCCGTTCCAGGCGCTTGGTGGTGCGCACGATCCCGACGTAGTCCCACATGAAGCGCCGCAGCTCGTCCCAGTTGTGCGCGACCACCACTTCCTCGTCGGCGTCCGTCACCTGGCTCTCGTCCCAGGGCGGGATGTCCGGGGCAGGGGCCGGGGCGTCGGCGAGGACGCTGGCCGCGGCGGACTCGCCCATCACGAGGCATTCGAGCAGCGAGTTGCTGGCCATGCGGTTCGCGCCGTGCAGCCCCGTGCAGGCCACTTCGCCGACCGCGTAGAGCCCCGGCAGCGAGGTGCGGCCCGCGATGTCGGTGACGACGCCGCCGCAGAAATAATGGGCCGCCGGCACCACGGGGATGGGCTCGCGCGTGATGTCGATGCCGAACTCGAGACACTTGTGGTGGATGGTCGGGAAATGCGAGCGGATGAAATCGGCCGGGCGATGCGAGATGTCGAGGTAGACGCAGTCGCTGCCGAGGCGCTTCATCTCGAAATCGATCGCGCGCGCGACGATGTCGCGCGGCGCCAGCTCTTCCCGCTCGTGGAAGCGGTGCATGAAGGGTTCGCCGTTCGGCAGCCGCAGGCGACCGCCTTCGCCGCGCAGCGCCTCCGTCACCAGGAAGGACTTCGCCTTCGGGTGGTAGAGGCAGGTCGGATGGAACTGCACGAACTCCATGTTGGCGACGGCACAACCCGCCCGCCACGCCAACGCGATGCCGTCGCCGGTCGCGACGTCGGGGTTGCACGTAGAGAGATAGACCTTGCCGGCGCCGCCGGTCGCGAGCACGCAGAACGGCGCGCGGAAGGTCTCGATGCGGTTCGCGAGCTTGTTGAGCACATAGGCGCCGACGCAGCGATCGGGCGTGCCGCCGAGCTTGCCGAGCGTGACCAGATCGATCGCGATGTGCTGCTCGCGCAGCTCGATGCCGGGATGGGCGCGGGCGCGCTCGAGCAGGGTGGTCTCGATGGCCTG
Source organism: Gammaproteobacteria bacterium (assembly GCA_050248455.1). Lineage (GTDB taxonomy): Bacteria > Pseudomonadota > Gammaproteobacteria. The sequence continues at coordinate 5,001 of JBFWSI010000247.1, forward strand.
GCCCGTCGCGTCGTCGGCGTGCACGACGCGTCGTCGCGAATGCCCGCCTTCCTGCGTCAGGTGGACGGCGGTGCCGCCGCGCGCGTCCGGCACCGTCGTGAACGGCACGCCCTGGGCGAGCAGCCATTCGATGCGATCGCGGCCGTGGCGCACCATGTGCGCGACGACGTCCGGGTGACACAGGCCGGCCCCGGCCTCCAGCGTGTCCCCGACGTGCGACTCGAGGCTGTCCGCGGCGTCCATCACCGCCGATACCCCGCCCTGGGCGTAGTAGGTGTTGCTCTCGGCGAGGCCGCGCTTGGCCAGGACACAGACGCGCAGGCGGTCGGCGACCGCGAGCGCGAGACTCAGGCCGGCCGCCCCGCTGCCTATGACGAGGACGTCGAAGTCGTGTAGCTGTGGCATGCCGGCCCGCTTGGTATACTCCCGAACAATTCCGTGCCCCGTCCCACGTCGCGAACTAACCATAACAACGATGGTCTACGCCCACCAAGCGCAGCGGACCGTGGCGAGCATGATATCAGGGGTGCACCCCTGATGGACGAGCGTCCGGCCGGCGTCGCCGCGTTTGGCCCCACCGACGTCGAGCTCGTCGCCAGGGTCCAGCGCGGCGACAAGCGAGCTTTCGATCTGCTGGTCACGCGTTACCAGCACCGCATCGTCAAGCTCGTGACGCGCTACGTGCGGGATCCGGGCGACGCGCTCGACGTGACCCAGGAAGCCTTCATCAAGGCCTATCGGGCGTTGCCCAACTTCCGCGGAGACAGTGCATTTTTCACGTGGCTCTACCGCATTGCGATCAATACGGCCAAGAACCATCTCGTCGCTCTCGGTCGACGTCCGCTCGAAGCGGACATCGAGGGTCCCGACGGCGAACCGATGGCGCTGGAAGAGATGCAGGCGGACGACGAGACCCCGGAAAAGATTCTGTTGGTCGAGGTGATCAAGGACACGATACTCGCGACGATAGAGAGCCTGCCCGAGGATCTGCGCACGGCGATCTTGCTGCGCGAGGTCGAGGGGCT
>JBFWSI010000248.1:0-6020 GCA_050248455.1 Gammaproteobacteria bacterium
GCCTCTGCCGAGCAGGCGCCGGAATTTGCGGACGTCTTCGATGCGTCGCCGAACAGCTATCTCCTGCAGATGCCGGATCTGACCATCGCCTACGCCAAAGCCGCCCATCTCGCGAGCGTCGATCGATGCGTCGAAGACGTCGTCGGCCGGCACTTCTTCGACGCCTTTCCGGCGATGGCCGACGACGACCAGGCGGCCTGTCTGCGGCGCTCGATCGAGCGCGCGCGCGACGAACGACGCTCGAGCGACATTGCGCTCCTGCGCTACGGCGTAACGACCGACGATTCGACCGGCATCGTGCCCGAACGCTACTGGAGCGTGACGCACACGCCGATTTTCGACGCCGAGGGCCGCCTGCGCTACGTCCTGCAGCACAGCCAGGACGTGACGGCCTTCCGCGAGGCGCGCGTAGCCGCCGATCCGCGCGCCGAGGCCGGGGTGCTGCGCCGGGTCACCGCCGTACAGCATGCGAACGAGGCACTGTCTCAGCAGTGCCAGCGGCTGCTGACGCTGTTTCGCCAGGCGCCGGGCTTCATGTGCGTGCTCGAAGGCGAGACCTTCATCGTGCGCATGGCGAACGCAGGCTTCGAGGCCTTGATCGGCCGGCGTGCCGTCGCCGATCGGCCGCTCGCCGAAGTGCTGCCGGAGCTCGAGTCGCAGGGCTATCTCGACGTCGCCCGCCGCGTGTTCCGGTCCGGCGAGGCCTTCCGCGGCCGCGGGATGCCGGTGCGACTCGTCGCCGCCGACGGCACGGCCCGGCTGCGCTACGTCGATTTCCTCGTGCAACCCATCCACGAGGACGACGACGAAGGCGCGCCGATCGTCGGCCTCGCGGTCTCCGGCTACGACGTGTCGCCGCACTGGGAGACGCGCCGCGATCTCTCGCGCCATCGCGCGCGGCTCGAGGAGCTCGTGCGCGAGCGCACGGCGGAGATCGAGCGCCTCGCGCGCGAACGACGCGAGGTCGACGCCGCACGCAACACCAGCCAGCGGCTGGAAGCCATCGGCAAGCTGACCGGCGGCGTCGCGCACGACTTCAACAACGTGCTCCAGATCATTCGCAGCAACCTGCAGCTGGTCGAGGACCGGATCGCCGACGACATGGCTGCCGACCGTCATCTCGCGGTCGCCCAGGAAGGCGTCGAACGCGGCGCAAGGCTCGCCGCCCAGCTGCTCGCCTTCGCCCGGCGCCAGCTGCTCGATCCGATCGTGCTGGATCTCGGCGAACGGCTGCCGCAGCTCACGAGCCTCATCGGCAGCGCGCTCGGTGCCGGGATCGAGATCACGACGCGGATCGCGCCCGGGCTGTGGCACGTGCGCGTCGATCCGAACCGCCTCGAGAACGTGCTGCTGAACCTCGCGATCAACGCGCGCGACGCGATGGCGGGACGTGGACACCTGAGGATCGAAGCCGACAACATCGAGCTCGGCGACGCTTCCGCCCGTGCGCCGGTCGAGCTGGACGCAGGGCGCTATGTGATGATCGTCGTCTCCGACACGGGCTGCGGCATGACCGAGGAAGTGCAGCGGCACGCCTGCGAGCCCTTCTTCACGACCAAGCCGGCGCCGCAGGGCTCGGGGCTCGGCTTGAGCATGGCGCACGGCTTCATGCGCCAGAGCGGCGGCGCGCTCGATCTCCACAGCGAGATCGGCGTCGGCACCACGATCAGGCTCTATTTCCCCTACAGCGACGAAGCACTGACGCACGTCGAGCAGGAAGTGGAGGCGGCACCCAGCGACGGTCACGAGTCGATACTGCTGGTCGAGGACGAGGCCGCGGTGCGCAGCTCCGCGGTCGAATTCCTGCGCGGCTTCGGCTATCGCGTGCTGGCCGCGGCGGATGCGACGCAGGCGCTCGCGATCCTGCGCGAAGGCGCGCCGATCGATCTGCTGTTCAGCGACGTCGTGATGCCGGGTCCCGTGCGCAGCGACGAGCTCGCGGCCGAAGCGCGCCGCCTGCAGCCCGACATCGCCGTGCTCTTCACCTCGGGCTATCCGGAACACGCGATCCGGCACGGCGACGATCTGCAGCCGCCGATCAAGCTGCTGCAGAAGCCCTACCGGCGCGAGGATCTCGCGCGCATGGTGCGCCAGGTCTTGCGCCGGCGCGCGCTGAACCGGGCCGCGGCCGGCGCCCGCGATACCGCGGCGCCCGCGCCCGTGCGCGTGCTGCTCGTCGAGGACAACGAGATCTTGCGCAGCACGACCGCGGAGTACCTGCGCGAGCTCGGCTACGAGGTCGAAGGCTGCGCGAACGGCGGCGAGGCGCTCGCCCGCGCCGGCGAGACGGCGTTCGACGTGCTGATGACGGACATCGATCTGCCGGGCATGTCGGGGCTCGAGATCGTCCACGCGTTGCGCCGCCTGCAGCCGCGGGTCGGCGCCGTCATCGTCTCCGGCTACGTGCACCTGCTGGGCGACAACGTGCCCGCCGACACGCTGGTGCTCGCGAAACCCTTCGACATGAGCGCGCTGGATCGACTGCTGCGCAAGGCGGCCGGGCGATCGGGCTGAATCGATCGAGCTGCGCGCTGGTCCACGCGCCCAATTCATTTAGCCACGGAGAACACAGAGAACACAGATAAAAATGGGGGATTGTCTGGAGCTTCCGCAATGTCGGTGCCAATAGTCGTGATCGCGTCACGGAGGCGCCGGCCAATCAATTTCCTCCTCCGTGTTCTCTGTGTTCTCCGTGGCTGAATTGAGCGGCATATCAGCCGCCTCCGACCCGCCCGGATTCGCTGCGCTCATCCGGCGACGAAATTTCAGTCGGCGGTGGCATGCATCTTGATGTTTCGTCCTCGAGGACAAGGAACGCGAGGTGCGGTGCCGTGGACGACAGCAAGACGATATCGACGGGGCCATTCAGGACGCTGCCTCACAGGCAGCGCGGACGCATCGGCTGGATACTGCTGTGGCTGCTCGGCGTGCCGCTGCCCGTGCTGTTCGCGCTGTTCCTGCTGCGGGGCTGTACCTGACGACGGGCCGCGCCCGACACAGGTCTCTCCGACACAGGTGTAAGCCTTGCACTCGATGTGCAAAAACGACGGCCGGCGCAGGCGGGTGCGGCACCGGCGGCGGCGCGCTTCCTGGCTGGCGCTCGCGCTGTCGGCGGCGCTGCTGGCCGGGCTCGTGCCGACGCAGGAGGCACGCGCCGCGGTCGATTCCTTCGACGACGCGGTGACGCGCCTCCTGCCATGGTTCGAACAGCAAGGCTGGCTCGGCGCCGTGATCTACGGCGCGTGCGACGCGCTGCTCGTCGTGCTGCTGCTGCCGGTGATCGTGCTCGCGGTCGGCGCCGGCGTGCTGTTCGGCATCGTGCAGGGCACGCTGCTGATGGTCGTCGGCACGACCTTGGGCGCGACGCTCGCGTTCCTGATCGGACGCCATGCCTTCGGGCCGCGCCTGCGCGCCTGGCTGCTGCGCCGGCGTCATGCCCATGCGCTCGCGCGCGCGCTGCGCGACGGCGGCTGGCTCACCGTCGCGGCGCTGCGCATGACGCCGTTCTTTCCGTTCAAATCGACGAACTACGTGTTCGGCGCGCTCGATCTGAAGCTGCGCGATTTCGTGCTCGGCACCGCGGCCGGCATCCTGCCGCTGACGGCCGCCGCGGTGACGCTGGGCGCGCTGGCCGGCGACGTGACGGTCGCACTCGCGTCGCGCACATCACCGCAGCCTTTCGAATGGGTGCTCTATGGCCTCGGCCTCGCCTGCGCGCTCTTCGCCGTCGTCACGCTGACCCGCCGGGCGCGCCGCCTGCTCGAGACCGGCAGCGTGGAAGAGCCGATCCCGTGATCCCGCGCATGCGACGCCTCGCGTGGCGCACGGCCGTGCGCCGCGCCGCCGAGGCCCAGGGCTTCATCGATCCGATCGCGCTGCTCGCGCGCCTGCAGCAGTTCGCCCAGCCCTCGGAAGTGCACTACCCGGTCGAGCTGCTGCGCGCCGGCGCCGAGATGCATGCGCGCGGTCTGCTCAATGCGCGGATCATCCAGCACAACATGGACTGGCGCTGGCCGCTGTGGGTGCGCCGCCAGTACGACCCGCGCGACATCTCCTTCGTGCCGCGCGCGTTCTCGCTGACGCACGTGAACCTCACGCATCGCAACTGGACCGCCCTCGGCATCCCCGGCGTCGATGCCTTTCCGATCGTCGATCCGGCCGGGCTGCTGACGCCGCTGCACGACGGCTGGTCCGTCGACGTGTGGGTGCGCGGTACCGACGAACGCTGGCTGGTGCCGGCGAGCGCGCCGATCCTCGAGCAGCATCTCGAGCTGACGCAGGGCCTCTCCGTCGTCACGCACAGTCGCGACGACGACGCCGGGCTCGCGCTGACCGTGCGCGCGACGGCGTTCGCGACCGAGGGCGACACGCGCTGGGAGCTGTTCTGCGAGGCGGGCGGCGACGCCGCGCGCTGGCTCGTGATCGCGCTGCGTCCGTGCAATCCCGAAGGCATCTCGGCGATACGCTCGATTGCGCTGGACGGCACGCACTGGCGCGTCGACGAGCGCGAGGATCTCTACTTCGACACGCCGCCCGCGCGCCACCTGGTCGGAGACTACGGCAGCGGCGACGTGCACACGCACTGGGACACGCCGGCGGCGCGCGCCTCGCGTGTGCGCTGCCCGCGCGGCATGGCGACCGCAGCGGCCGTGTTCCCGCTCGACGCCGGCCAGGCCCGGCGCCTGCGCGTGCAGGGCATCCTGACGCGCGAAGCGCCGCCGTCGGGCGGCTGGGCCGGCGCGCTCAGCGGCGTCTGTCGCCTGCAGCACCCGGATGCGCGCCTGCAACGTCTCTACGAAGCCGCGGTGCGCACGCTGGTGCTGCTGACGCCGGCCGATCCCTATCCCGGCCCCTATACCTATCGCCGCTTCTGGTTTCGCGATGCGGTTTTCATCCTCGACGCGCTGCTCGCGCTCGGCCTCGTGCCGCGCGTCGAGACCGCGCTCTCACGCTTCCGCATGCGCCAGAGCGGCGACGGCTATTTCCGCTCGCAGGACGGCGAATGGGATTCGAACGGTCAGGTGCTGTGGCTGTTCGCGCGCCACGCCGCGGCCACCCGGTCGGCGCCCGACGCGGGCCGTTTGCGCATGTTGCGCGCGGCCGCCGACTGGATCCTGCGCAAGCGCCTGCCGCGCACGCTCGACGGCGCGCATGCGGGCCTGATGCCGGCGGGCTTCAGCGCGGAGCATCTCGGGCCGAACGACTACTACTACTGGGACGATTTCTGGAGCGTCGCGGGCCTGCGCGCGGCGGCGACGCTGCTCGATGCGCACGACGCCGGCGCGGCACGCCGCTGGCGCGATGGCGCCGACGACCTGATGGGCTGCATCGATCGCAGCCTCGAACACTGCCGCGCACGCCTCGGCCGGCCGGCGATGCCGGCGGCGCCCTATCGACGACTCGACGCCGGCGCGATCGGATCGATCGTCGCGGGCCATCCGCTGCAGCTCTTCGAGCCGCTCGATCTGCGCCTGCTCGACACCGTCGAATACCTGCTCGAGCGCGATCTCGTCGACGGCGGCTTCTTCCAGCAGAACATCCACTCCGGCATCAACGCCTATCTGACGCTGCATCTCGCGCAGGTGCTGATGCGCGCGGGCGACGCGCGTCATCGCGACCTGATCGAAGCGGTGGCGCGGCTCGCGTCGCCGACCGGGCAGTGGCCGGAAGCCGTGCATCCGCAGACCGGCGGCGGCTGCATGGGCGACGGGCAGCACGCGTGGGCCGCGGCCGAATGGGTGATGGCGCTGCGCAATGCCTGCGTGCGCGAGGACGGCGGCCTGCTCGTGCTCGGCAGCGGCGTCGCGGGCGACTGGCTGGAGGACGAAGTGCCGCTGTCGCTGGGGCCGACGCCGACGGCGCACGGCCCGAACTCGGTGGTCTTCGCCGGACCTGCGCATGCGCCGCGCGTGTCCTGGCAGGCCCAGTGGCACCGGCATGCGCCGACGCTGCGCATCGCCGTGCCCGGTCATGCACCGCTCGACGTGCCCGGCGCGCCGCCGAGCGGCCCGCGCGTGCTC
>JBFWSI010000249.1:0-6019 GCA_050248455.1 Gammaproteobacteria bacterium
GGCCCGCAGCAGCAAGGCGAGCACAGCAAGCTAGAGGACGTCGGCGTGATAGCCGGCATGAAAGGCGTGTCGATAGCTCAGCACGAGTCGACTCGCGGAAGGCGGACAAAGGTGGAAATCATCGTCTGTCCCTACGCGCCTGCTGCACCGCGTCACGCTGTTCGTCGGCTTGCCGAATCCGCACCCGGAGTGTAACGTCGGGCACCTTCACAAGACATCAATCAACGTCACACGCGTGACGCGAGGAGAACGAGCTGATGGGTCTTCGATTCGGCGTGCTCTGGCCATTCCGCAATCCGGAATTTGCACGCGTCCCCTGGGAACAACTGTACCGCACGCACCTCGACCTCATCGTCGATTCGGAAGCCATGGGCTATGACGATGCGTGGTTGACCGAACACCATTTCGTCGACGACGGCTATTCGCCGTCGCTGCTGCCGATCGCCGGCGCCATCGCCACGCGCACCAGCCGCATTCGCATCGGCACCTTCCTCGTGCTGCTGCCGCTGCACAACCCGGTCCGGATCGCCGAAGACACCGCCACCGTCGATCTCATCTCCAACGGCCGCTTCGAGCTCGGCGTCGGCCTCGGCTACCGCCGCGAGGAGTTCGAAGATCAGGGCATCTCGCACACCGAGCGCGGCGCCCGCCTGCAGGAAGGCATCGCCGTCATCCAGCGCCTCCTGAGCGGTGAATCCGTCACCCTCGACGGCAAGTTCAACAAGCTGAGGAACATCCAGATCGTGCCGCCGGCGCTGCAGCGCCCGCATCCGCCGCTGTGGCTGGGCGCGCTCGCGCCGAAGGCCATCGAACGCGCCGCCCGCATGGGCTTCCACTTCCAGGCCGTCGGCTCCACCGTGCTCGACAAGATCTACGACGAGGCCCTCGTGAAGCACGGCCGCAACCCGCAGAACTACAACATCGCGCAGCTGCGCGCGGTGTTCGTCGCGCCCAGCCGCGAGCAGGCCTGGGAACAGGCCGCGAAGCCGCTGCACTACATGGCGAGCTGCTACGCGAAGTGGTTCGCCGAAGCGGCCGACAAGCCGGGCGACGAGAAGGCGATGGAAGGCATTCCCAGCGTCGACGACATGATCAAGAAGCAGGCCTTCAGCTTCTTCGGCGAGGATGCGATCGTCGGCACGCCGAAGGACGCGATCGAGATGATCGACGATTATCGCAAGCGCGGTCGCCTGACCCACATGGTATGCGCGACGGCGCTGCCGGGTCTCGCCCCGCACCTGGTACGCGACAGCATGGCGCTGTTCGCGCGCGAGGTCATTCCGCGCTTCCGCTGAGTCACGGACAACAACGACATTCCTAGTGAGACTGACACCGAGGAGCCTGGAGCCCGGGCCCCTCGGTTCTTTTTGCCCGCGTTTTCCCGTTTCCCCGATCCGCCGCGCACCGACTTGAATCGCCGCGCGCCGGCCGCATCTGCTGTTGACCGAGCAAGGGAGCAGCCGCGATGCCCGATCGTCCCGACTCCGTTCACGTCGTCTGTCCGCATTGCGCGACCGCCAACCGCGTGCCGGCCGTCCGGCTCGACGAGCAGCCGAACTGCGGCAAGTGCAAAGCCCGGCTGTTCGACGGCCATCCCATCGCGTTGAGCCGCGCGAATTTCGATCGCCATCTCACGGCGAGCGATCTGCCGCTGGTCGTCGATTTCTGGGCACCGTGGTGCGGCCCATGCCGCCAGATGGCGCCTGCCTTCGAAGCCGCGGCGGCGACGCTGGAGCCGCGCTACCGCCTCGCGAAGTTGAACACCGACGACGAAGGCGAGATCGCCGGTCGCTACGGCATCCGCAGCATCCCGACGCTGATCGTGTTCGCGCGCGGTCGGGAAGTCGCACGCCAGGCCGGCGCAATGCCGGCCGGCGCGCTGGTCGAGTGGATACGCCGATCCTCGTAGCCCGGGTGCAGCATAGCGAAACCCGGGATCCTTCCTGCGCGGACATGCCGATCAATCTAAATAGAAGAGCGCAATCCGCTCCACTGTGTGTTCGTTTACCGTCATTCCCGCGCCAGCGGGAATCCACGCCGGACGAGAAGGTCTCCATCGGGAGATCCCTCCTTTTCCGCGCTGGACGCCGGGGGAGTGCGTGGATGCCCGCTGGCGCGGGCATGACGTCGGAGGTTGCTACACGGGCATACGCTATCGAACCGCCAGTGGAGCGCATTTTTGCGCTCAGCTATTTGGATTCGGTGCCTTTCAGGTGACGCAGACGCACCCGGTTTGCACTGCGCGCCTTGCGGGCTACGGCGTACCGGCCGGCTCCTCGACACCCATGTGGAACACGCCATAACCGGGCAACACGAACTGGTTGCTCGCGAGGCCGAGAATGCGTGCGGCGACCTCGCATCGGATCGGCTTTTCTTCCTCGGTCAGCGGGTTCGCGATCACGCCGATGATTTCACCGGCCGCGACCTCGTCGCCGTTCTGCTTGCGCGAGATGAAGATGCCGCCGTGCTCGGTGCGGATCCAGAACGACTTGCGGTACACGCGCGGGGTGACGCGGCGCTTCTCGCCGGCGAGCATGTCGAGGTTGACGAGAGCCTGGTGCAGCGCCTGCTCGGCTTGCTCGATGTAGGGCGTCTGCACCGTCGTCGCTTCGCCGAACTCGAAGCTCACCGCGGGGATCCCCGCTTCGGTCGCGACCCGGCGCAGCATGCGGCTGTTGCCGCGCTTGAACATCACCGGCACGTCGCCGAACAGGCTCACGAAGCGACGCACGCGCTTGTCGTCGAGGTTCGCGCGCAGCTGCGGCAGGTTGGAGCGGTTGAAGGAACCGGTGTGAAAGTCGACGAGATAGTCGCAGTGCGGCGTCACCACCTGCGTCCACAGCGCATTCGCGATGCGATCGGCGAAGCTGCCGTCGGGCCTGCCCGGGAAATAGCGATTCAGATCGCGACGATCGGGCGTTTCGCGTGCGCCGCGCGTGAAGGCGAGCAGATTGACGACGGGCACGCCGATCAGCGTGCCGCGCAGCGCCTTGACGTCGACGCCGTGCAGCGTGCGACGCACGACTTCGATGCCGTTCAGCTCGTCGCCGTGGATCGCGGCACTGAGGCACACCGTGGGCCCCGCCTGCGCGCCGTGGGCGACGAGCACCGGCGTCGTCAGCACGTCCCCGGCATAGGATTCGCCGAGCGGCAGCGGACGCTTCGCGGTGGTGCCGGGCTCGATGCGCTTGCCGAGCAGCTCGATCGGTGCGTTCGCTTCGTCCTGCGTCGCCGCGCTCACGCACGGCACGATGCTCGCGCTCGTCACCATCATCAGCCCCGCCGCGATCACCTGCCGTAACATGCCTTCACCGCCTCCCTGCCGTCGCGCCGGACCGCCTTGTACTTGTCGAAGAACGCCTGATCGATTTTGCGCAGCGCCGGCCGCGCGTCGGCCTTGCGATAGCGCGTCATGTGGCCGGGACCGCCGTTGTAGATCGCATAGGTCGCGCGCGCGAGATTGTCCGGATTACCGGTCTTCTGGTGCTCGCCGCGCTTGATCGCGTAGTCGACGAGGTAGTGCACGAGGATTTCGTTGCCGGCGCGCGCGTTGTAGCCGGCGTCGCCGAGCAGCGCATTCAGATCGTAGACGCCGCGCCACACGTGCTTGTTCACCTGCATGATGCCAACGGAGCCGACCGGCGATTGCACCGTGTCGACTTTGCCCTGCTTCACTTCGAACTGCCGCCAGCAGGTTTCCATATAGGCCGTCGCCGGCAGCAGCGCGCGGTAGATCTCGACATAGGGTTTCTCGATCTTGCCGCGCGCGAGCTCGGCCGCAGCGATGGCCGCGAGCAGCTTGTCGACCTGCGCGAGAAAGGCGTCGAGATCGTCGGGACGCGGCACCCAGCCCTGGAGCTTCTGGCCGAGCGCGGGATCGACCTTCACCATCGCCTGCGCGCTCGGCAGCAGCAGCTCGAGCAGCCGCGACTGCGTGAGCGCGAGCGGTTCGGGCTCGCGCTCGAAGCCGAGCAGCTCGCGCAGCTCCGGATCGACGTCGGTCGTATAGGCGAACACCTCGTCGCCGGCCTCCGGCAGCAGCATGCGCGCGAGCCGGCGCAGCGCGTCGCGATCGACGCGGAAGCCGAGCTGGGGCGCCGCGGCATCGAGGGTTTCGAGCACGTCGGCGGCGGACACGAAGCTTAGGAGCTTCAGCGCTTCACCGGCCGGGAGACGCGTGCCGAGATCGCGCGCGAGCGGACGCAGCCGCTGCCAGGACTTGCGGAACAGCGCCCGCACCGGATCGCGGCCGCTGTCGGCGGCGAGCGCATCGAGCAGATCGTGGCGCGCGTCGAGCAGGATGCCGGCCAGCGCGTCGCGCAGCGCCGGCGAGGTCTGCGCCGCGAGCCGTTTGACGAGCCAGGTCGCGAAACCGTCCCAGCTCTGCCAGGCCGCGCGCCACTGCGCGAGCTCCTCGATCGTCAGCGGCGGCTCGTCCGCGGGCGGCGTCCAACCCGCGGGCATCGGCGGCGCGTCCAGCGCGACGCCGATGTCCAGCGTCTCGACGCTCGCGACCGCCGAGACGATCCGCAGCGAGGACAGCACGGGCTCGATCCGGACCGGATCGGCACCGCTCTCGCGCAGCAGCGTCGCCGCGGCCTCGAGCGGTTGCCCGACGTCGACCGTCAGGGTCTCGAGCCGCGGATGGACGTTCTCCTTGATCCAGCGCCACAGCACGCCGGGCACGGCGCTGCTCTCGCCTTCGGCATTCAGGATCTTCGAATCCGTCACGCGAAAGCCGATCGCGCGCTGCCCTGCGAGCACCTGCGGCTCCTCGGTCGCCTCGAGGATGCCGGTCCATTCGAACAAGGGCAGGCAACGGCCCTGCGTCAGCGGCGTGCCGCCGCGCGAGACGATCTTGGTGCGCACGATGATCCTGCCGGCGCCGCCTTCGACCTCGGGCTCGGCGAGAGTGAGGATGTTGCAGGCGTTCTTGCCTTCGAGGACGCGTGCCGTCGCGTTCGGCCCGATGAAGATCTGTTCGACGAGCGCCGCGCGCACCAGCCCGTAGCCGACGGGCAGATCGAGACGCAGCTCGTCGGCCGCCACGCCGTGGCAGCCGGCCACGAGCGCGAGAGCCGCGAGGACACGTTGCATACGCCGCCTCCCGTGGCTGCGCGGCCGCTCGCCGCGCGGGATCAGGGGATCAGTTCGAGACGCCGAAGGCCTGGCGCTGGGCGAGGAAGGTGTCGACGTTGCAGGCCATGATCAGCAGATCGTGGTATTCGCCGTGGCGATCCTTCACTTCGTCCTTCAGCAGCGCCTCGGGCTGGAAGCCGAGCTCCTGGAACAGCGCGCGCGCGCCCTGCTGATCGGTCGTCATGCGGGCGACGACCTTCTCGACGCCGAGCGCGAGCGCCATGTTGAAGGCCTCGCGCGTCAGCAGGCGGCCGAGGCCGGCGCCGCGCGCACGCTCGGCGGTCGCGACGCGCAGATCGGCGACGTGGGCCGACCAGTCGAGTTCGGTGAGATGCAGCGAGGAATAGCCCGCGATGCCGTGATCGTCCTCGCACAGCACGGTGTACATCGCGCCGCGCTTCACCGCGTCCATCCAGCGCGCGATGCCCTCGGGCTTGGTGATGTCCCGGCGCAGGAACAGCAGGTCGTGCGGCGGCAGCTCGCGGGCGAAGGCCTGCAGGCGCTCCCCATCGTCCAGGGCCATCGGCCGCAGGGTGTAGACGCTGCCCTTGAGCTTGATCTGCAGCGGATAGTTTTTCCAGGCCTCGGCGATTTTCGCTTGCGACATGCCAGACATTCTCCTCGATTCGTCGGGCCGTGCGTCAGACCGAACGCGGCGCGAGCCAGCGATCGAGCTGCGGCCACAGGCGGTAGACCGCGTTGCCGCCTGCGACGAGGCTCACGTGGCCGCCCTTGATCACGATTTCCTGTTTGTCCTTGCTGCCGATGAGCCCGATCAGATCGCGTGAAGCGGCAGTCGGCACGATGTGGTCGTATTCGGCGGCCACGTGCAGGAAAGGCACGCGGATCTTACCCAGATCGACGACTTTGTCACCCACGC
>JBFWSI010000250.1:0-6000 GCA_050248455.1 Gammaproteobacteria bacterium
GGTAGAGCCCTTCGTTGTACGGCGGCGGCACCTGCGCGAACATCATCAGCCCGAGATAGATGCCCGACAGCGAATTGCCCGCGTACGAGTTGATGAAGTAGGGCACCTGCGGCGGGCTGTCGATCGTGACGTGGCAGCGATCGCCCGTGATGTCGACGGTGGCGCGGATCTCGATCTCGCCGAGACCGTGGCCCGCGTCCTCGAGCCTCGCGCTGCCCGCATAGCGGCCGTCCGGCACGCTGGCGATCAGGCTGCGCATGTGGCGATCGGCCATGTCCTTCAGCTCGGCGATCGCGGCGCGCACGGTGGCGACGCCGTACTTGTCGAGCAACGCGACGAGATTGCGCGCGCCGACGCGGCAGGCGCCGTACTGCGCGTTCAGATCGCCTTCCTGATCGCGCCGCGCGCGCATATTGGTCAGCAGCAGGTTGATCACGTCCTCGCGGCGACGGCCGCGCTCCCACAGCTTCACGGGCGGAATGCGCAGGCCTTCGGCGTAGATTTCCTTCGCGTCCGGGTTGTAGCCCGCGGGCACCGGGCCGCCGATGTCGGTGAGGTGGCCCTTGCACACGGTCCAGAACACGAGCTCGCCGCGGTGGAACACCGGGTAGTACATGCAGCAGTCGAGGAGATGACTGCCGGCGTGGGCGGGATCGTTGTGATAGATGACGTCGCCGTCGTGCAGCTCCCCGCCGAACCAGGCCGCGACCGCCTTCATCGCCGGGATCAGCGAGCCGAGGTGGATCGGGATGTCCTGGCCCTGCAGCACCATCTCGGGCAGGTGATCGAAGATCGCGTTGCTGTAATCGTGGGCGAGGTTGAACACGCTGGAGCGGCTGGTCTTCTCGAGCGTGACGGTCATCTCGCGCTGCGTGGTCTCCAGTGCGCCGCGGACGACCGCGAGCGTGATCGGATCTACCTTCGTCGTCATGGTTGTGCTTCCCGTGGCAGGTGACGGGAGCGACCTTAGGGCGGGCCCGGAACGCGGGCTTGTGCGAGCGTGCACAAACGTTTGAGCCTGCGCGCAGCGTGGGATGCTGCGCTGCGATTCGGCGTCTACACTGCGCGATCGCTTGAGTGCGTGCCGGCGCTTGCCTAGCCTGTCTCGAGATTTCTCTCGACAAGGAGCCGTCGATGCGCAGCCTGCCGGCACTGTTGCTCGGATGCCTGACCTGGACCGGAACGGCCGAGGCGCTGACCGTGGCCGCCCCGTTCGCGGATCACTACGCGGCGCGCGATCTCGGCGCGCCGCCCGGTGCGCTGGGCCGACTCGGCGGCATCGCCTTCGACGCGAACGATCCGGACGTCTTCTATCTCGGCGGCCAGGCCAACGGTCCGCTCGCGAAAATCTATGCAGTCGACGTGGTGCGCGACGCCGAGCGACACATCGTCGGCTTCGGCGCGGCGTCGCGCTTCGTCGCGAGTGCCGCGGGCGTGACGGGCGGCATCGACGGCGGGCTCGCCTTCGGGCCCGGCGGGGTGCTGTCTACACGACGTTCCGCGACAACCAGCTCGGCCAGATCAAGCCCGGCAGCACGGCGCCGGACCGCCTGATCGATCTCGGCAGCCTCGGCGTCGCGCGCTCGACCGGCGCGCTGCAGTTCGTGCCGGCCGGCATGCCCGGCGCCGGCAGGCTGAAGATTCTCTCGTTCTCGCGCAGCACCTGGTACGACGCGAGCGTCGCGCCCGCGGGCGACGGCACTTACGACGTGACGCTGTCGGGCCTCTCGCGCGTCATCGGCGGCGGGCCGGAAGGCGTGGTCTACGTCGCCGCCGGCAACGCGGGCTTCGCGCGCGACGCCATCCTCGTCAGCGAATGGTCGAACGGCATCGTCTCGACTTACGAGGTCGACGCGAACGGCGATCCGCTACTAACCACGCGCCGCGTGTTCATTTCGGAACTCGACAGCGTCGAAGGCGCGGCGATCGATCCGTTCACGGGAGACTTCCTGTTCTCGAAATTCGCCGGCGACGACATCGGCGTGGTGGTCGTCGGCGGCTTCCAGCCGCCGCAGCCAGTGCCGCTGCCGGGCGCGCTGGGCCTGAGCCTGGTGGCGCTGGCCGTGCTGGGCGCGCGGCGGCGGCCGGCGCTGCGGGACGCCGATGATCCGCGCGGCAGCGACCTACAGATTCGATCCCGCCCGCGATCACAATGATGCGCAGGTCGCCATGGAGAGCGACGAAGGAGAAGGCACATGAAAGGATTCGGAACGATTTCGATCGTGACGGGGCTCGTCCTGCTCACCGGCTGCGCCGACATGAGCGAAAGCCAGAAGCGCACCGCGACGGGCAGCGGCGTCGGCGCGGCGACCGGCGCGGTCATCGGCGGCCTGGTGGGCGGCGGCAAGGCGGCGGCCATCGGCGCCGGCGTCGGTGCCGCGGTCGGCGCCGGCGGCGGCTACCTGTGGAACGAGCACATGGAGAAGCAGAAGCGCGAGATGGAAGCCGCGACCGCCGGCACCGGCATCGCGGTGAGCCAGACGCCGGGCAACGAGCTGAAGCTCGAAATCCCCAGCGATCTGTCCTTCGATACCGGCAAAGCCGAGGTCAAGGACGAGCTGCAACCCGTGCTCGATCGCTTCGCCGACACGCTGCGCTCGAATCCCGCGACGACCGTGCGCATCGTCGGCCACACCGACAGCACCGGTTCCGACGCCGTCAACGATCCCCTGTCGATGCGCCGCGCGCAGAGCGTGCAGGGGCAACTCGCCTCGCGCGGCATCGATCGCACGCGACTGGCGATCGACGGCGTGGGCTCGCGCCAGCCCGTGGCGAGCAACGACACCGCGGACGGACGGGCACGCAATCGCCGCGTCGAGATCTTCGTCACGCAGGCGCAGGCCGCCGCGCAGCCTTGAGCGCGGTGCATCGCGAGCGCGCGGGAGCTTGGCGCCCCGCGCGGCTCGAGCGATGAGCCTGCGCCTGCACTTCGCGCTGGCCTTGAGCCTGACGGCATTGGGGCTCGCACCGGGCGTCGCCCACGTGCTCGAGCTGCCGGTGAAGCTCGCCTATCCGCCGGACCTGTACACCACGGTCACGAGCACGCTCTACGCCTGGTTCGGGATCGTCGGCGGCGCCGTGCAGGTGGCCGCGGCGATCAGTGTCGTGGCACTCGCCGTGCGCACGCGTGGGCAGCCGGTCGCACGCATGCTCGCCGCTGCCGCCGGCGCACTCGTCGCCTCGCTGCTGCTATGGGGGCTGGTCGTCGCGCCGGTCAATGCGGCCTGGGCCGAAGTGCTGGGCTCACCGGCCGCGATCGATGCATACCTGCGTCTGCGCCCGCGTTGGGAATACGGTCACGTCGCTGCCGTGATTGCCTGGGCCACGGGCTGGATCGGGCTGGTGGCAGCCGTCGTGCGGGAGATTGCGCTCGACGGTCGATGACGATCGGGACCGTTCCGCGGCGTCCGCGATCCGCGGGTGCACGGTGGACGTCGTGGCCCGGGTGGAGCGCGCAGCGCGCGACCCGAGATTCGGACGCGCTTCGACCAAACGAAGATCCCGGGTTCCGCTACGCTGCACCCGGGCTACGAAGATCGTGATCTCGTGGCCCGTGTTTCCACACCGTTGGGCTGACGAAGGAAGCCCGGGCGAGAACGCATGACGGATCTCGCCGCCTTCTCCAAGGCCTGCAGGCGACGCATGGGCACGTCCCGCGTGCCATCGCCGCGTCCGGCGCGTGTAGCGGCGGTCGTCTGATATGCTGCTGCGACGGAGCCGAAGGGGAGGGGCGATGTACAACTATCGGATCACTGCCGAGGATGCCGCCGTCGTCGCCGAGTTCAGGCGCAAGCCCGTCGGTCATCATTCACAGGCGCTGCAACGCGTGCTGAACGTCCTGCGCAGCAACCCGGCCTATGGGCGTTACGTGGTGTTGTGCACGAGGCCCGGTCGCGAATGGAGGATCGCGGAGCTCCAGGGACGCGGCGTCGCGCCGAAGCTGGAGCGTCGACGCTATGCGCGCGTCGCGGATGCCGAGTGGGAAGTGTTCAAGCGCCGCTGGCAACGCGCCACCGGCACTGCCCTGACCGACTGATCTGCCGAGGTCCGCCGCATGAAACTCACCGGTTACGCCGACAAGGCGAGCGTCCGTCCCGGCGACACGATTCGCTTCATGATCAACTGCGAGCGTCCGCGCTACCGTGCGGACATCGTGCGCCTCGTCTGCGGCGATGCGCATCCCGACGGGCCGGGCTACAAGGAGAAGCTCGTCCGCACGCGCGTCAGCCGCGAATATCGCGGCCGCCGGCAGATCATCGAGGCGGGCTCCTATGCCGTCGTCGAGGACGCGCCGCTGCTGCGCGCGTTGGACGGCTTCAGCTTCCAGGCCCACGTATGGCCGACCTTGCCGGGCCGCGGGCTGCAGGTGCTGTGCAGCCGCTGGAACGAGCGCGCCAAGGCGGGCTTCGCGGTCGTCGTCGCGCCGGACGGCTCGCTCGGCGTGCAGATCGGCGCGGGCAGGGGTGAATCGACGCTGGTGACCACGCGCAAACCGATGCGCGCGCGCCAGTGGTATTTCGTCGCCGCCACCTTCGACGCGGAGAGCGGCACGGTGCGTCTGTACCAGGAAGCGACGACGCGCTTCCCGGGCGTCGACGACTCGGCGCAGACGACCCGCCGCCTCGGGCACGGCATGGCGCGGACGGCCGCGCCGTTGATGTTCGCGGCCGCGCGTCGCGGTCCGCAGCGCGGACAGCTCTTCGGCCGTTACAACGGCAAGATCGACGGCCCGCGCCTGGCGCGCCGCGCGCTGTCGCGCGCCGAGCTCGCGCAGCTCGCGGCGGGCCCGTTGCCGGCGACGCTTGCCGGCGACGTCGTCGCCTACTGGGACTTCAGCGCCGACATACCCGGCGTGACGATCACCGATCTGTCGCCGAACGCGCTGCACGGCCTCGTCTTCAATCTCCCCGCGCGCGCGATGACGGGCTACAACTGGGACGGCAGCGTGATGGACTGGAAGCAGGCGCCGGAGCAGTACGGCGCGATCCATTTCCACGACGACGATCTCTACGACGCCGGCTGGGACGTCGACTTCGAGTTCGAGATCCCTGGCACGCTGTCGAGCGGACTGTACGCGGCGCGGCTGCGCAGCGGCGACGACGAGGACTACATTCCGTTCGTCGTGCGGCCGCGCAAGGGCGAAGAGAAGAAGATCGCCTTCCTGCTGCCGACGGCGAGCTATCTCGCTTACGCCAACGAGCACTTCTCGTTCAACATGCCGGCGCTGGAGATCGTCGCGGACCGCGTGCTGCCGGTCGACAAGTACACGCTCTACTTGAACGAGCATCGCGAGTACGGCGCGTCCTGCTACGACCACCATGCCGATGACTCGGGCGTGTGCTACTCGTCCCGCCTGCGGCCGATCCTCAACATGCGGCCCAAGCACGTGTCCTGCCTGGGCGGGCAGGGCTCGTCGCTGTGGCAGTTCAATGCGGACACGCACATCACCGACTGGCTCGAAGCGAAGGGCTACGAGTTCGACGTGATCACCGACGAGGACCTGCACGACGACGGGCTCGACGCGCTGCGGCCCTATCGCGTCGTGCTCACCGGCACGCATCCCGAGTATCACTCGCAGCAGATGTGGGACGCGATGAAAGCCTGGCAGGACGGCGGCGGTCGCCTGATGTATCTCGGCGCGAACGGCTGGTACTGGAAGATCGCCTGGCACCCGACCTTGCCCGGCGTCATCGAGGTCAGGCGCAACGAGGGCGGCATCCGCGCCTGGGCCGCCGCGCCGGGCGAGTACTACCACTCGTTCACCGGCGAATACGGCGGCTTGTGGCGCAACAACGGCAAGCCGCCGCAGCTGCTCACGGGGGTGGGCTTCACGGCCCAGGGCTTCGACGTCTCCGCACCCTACCATCGGCTACCGGACAGCCAGGATCCGCTCGTGCGCTTCATCTTCAAGGGCGTGGGCGAGAAGGAGACGATCGGCGACTTCGGCTGCATCGTCGGCGGCGCCGCCGGCCTCGAGCTCGATCGCGCCGATCGCGGGCT
>JBFWSI010000251.1:0-5997 GCA_050248455.1 Gammaproteobacteria bacterium
TGGGGCCGACGAAGGAAGCCCAAGCTACATTCGCTCCTCATTTCTCTTCTCCTTGCCCTCGGTGTCCTCCGTGGCTGGATTCATTCGGCACATGAACCCGGCGCGCAAGCCCGGATTCCGCCGCGCGCCTTCCGGACTGCGAGGAAGCGCATCGCGGCGGCCGAGGCGAGTAGACTGCGATCCCGCCATCCTGCCACGGAGTCCACGCATGCCGCTGTTCGACGCCCGCTTCACGCTCGAGCGCATCGCGACGCCCGGGGCGACGCTCAATGTCCGGCGCGGCGGCGAGGGGCCGCCGCTGCTGTTGCTGCACGGCTTTCCGCAGACGCATGCGATGTGGCACCGGATCGCGCCCGCGCTCGCCGCGCACTTTCATCTCGTGATGCCGGACCTGCGCGGTTACGGCGACAGCGACAAGGTGCCGAGCACGCCGGATCATGCGCCCTACGCCAAGCGCGCGATGGCGGCAGACGTGCGCGCGCTGATGCGGACGCTGGGCTTCGAGCGTTTCCGCGTCGCCGGCCACGATCGCGGCGGCCGCGTGACGCATCGGCTGGCGCTCGATCATCCCGAGTGCGTGCAGCGCGCCTGCGTGATGGACATCGTGCCGACGCACCATCTCTTCACGCACACGGACCAGGTGTTCGCGACCGCCTATTACCACTGGTTCTTCCTGATCCAGCCCGACGGCCTGCCGGAGAAGATGATCGGCGCCGATCCCCGCTGGTACCTGCGCGAATGCCTGCGACGCTGGACGCCGCCGGACACGGTCTTCGAGCCCGCTGCGATCGCCGAGTACGAGCGCTGCTATGCGCAGCCGGCCACCGTCCACGGCGCCTGCGAGGACTATCGCGCCGGCGCCGGCATCGATCTCGAGCACGACGCGGCGAGCCGCGATCGACGCGTCGAATGCCCGCTGCTCGTGCTGTGGGGCGGCCGCGGCTTCGTGCATCGTCATTACGCGGTGCTCGACGTGTGGCGCCAGTATGCGAACGAGGTGCGCGGTCAGGCCATCGATTGCGGGCACTTCGTGGCGGAAGAGAAGCCCGAGGACACGCTGGCCGTGCTGCTGCCGTTCATGCTCGAAGCATGAGGAGCCCGGAAGGGTTCATGCGCCGAATCGATCTAGATGGCCGAGCGCAACTACACTCCACTGGCTGTTCGGTAGCGTATGCCCATGTAGGACCTCCTTCGTCATGCCCGCGCCAGCGGGCATCCGCGCTCTATCCCGGCGTCCAACGCAGAATGAAGAATCGCCCGACGGAAACGTCCTCGTCGGGCGCGGATGCCCGCTGGCGCGGGAACGACGGTACACAACACGCAGGGCAGCGTATTTGCGCTCTTCATATTTAGATTCATTCAACGCATGAGCTGCCGAAGAGGCCCGGATCCGCTACGCGCTTTCCGCGCCACGCGAGGCTCGCGCGAAACGCACGCGCCGCCACACGCCGTCGCGCGCGAAATTGGCCCAGCCGAAGCGCAGCCAGCCGAGCAGCGCGAAGGCGAGCCACAGGGCCCAGGCGAGCATCAGGCCGCGGTAGATCCAGATCGACACCGACAGCACCCAGGCCTCGGGATAGGCGGCATCGGCGCGATCGACGAACCAGCGCAGCTCGCTCGCGGATGAGCCGTTGCCCGCTATCTGCATCGCCGGCTGGCCGAGCAGGCCCTGCGCGATCGCATCGAACAAAGCGCCGAGCGCGGCGCAGCTCAGCAGCACGAGCGCGATCTGCACGAGGTTGTAGCGCCAGTTCGGCTGCTCCGGCGGCAGGCGCGCGCGCAGGCCCAGCGCGAGCAGCCAGCCGACGACGAGCACGGCCCCGCCGACCGAGCTCTGCGTGAGGCCGATGCCGAGCAGCAGCCATTGCCAGGTCGGGATGGGCGCGAGCTCGAGACGTCCCAGCGCGATGCTCGCGAGCGCGACGACGATCAGCGTGCCCCAGAACAGCACCGCGGGGCCCAGCGCCGGGCCGCCCGCGAACAGCACCCAGCGATCGGCCGGCAGTCGCAGGCTCAGCGCCGCGTTGACGCTGTCGGTGCCCAAGGAGAAGGCCGGCGTGTGGAACCAGGACGCGATCGACGTCGGGCTGCGCCAGTGCAACGTCACCTGCTGTTCGCCCGGCACCACGGGCAGGCTCACGCGCCGGCCGTCCTGGCGGATCGGTTGCGCGACGCCGTCGATCGTCACTGTCTGCAAGCTCGCGTCCGCCGGCAGCTCGACGACGTGCTGCCCGCCCTGGCTGCTGCGCAAGGCCAGGGACAATGTCGCGTCGCTCGCGCGCAGGCCCGGCGCGAGCTGGAGCTCGCTGCGATCGATGGTCAGCGTGCGGCCCGGCACGCCGGCCGGGCGCGAGACCGTCAGGCTCGCTTCCTCGCCGGGCCACGGCCGCCAGGTCGGCAGCCAGGCACCGTCGTCGGCGCGGTGATGCACGAGCGGAATGCCGGCGAGCTCGACGTGCCAGATCGGCGCGATGTCCGCGCGCCAGGTCTCGACCCAGTCCGTCGTCGGCGCGGCGTGCAGCGCGAGGCGCTCGCGCTTCGCGAGCAGCGAAGTCCAGCGCCGCTCGGTTTCGTCGGCCGCGATCGCGAGCTTCGCGTGACCGTCGACGACGTCGATGCCGTTGGTGGTCACCGCCTCGCCGGGCAGCAGCGGAATCGCGAGCGCGGCGCCGACGCCTGGCGGCGTCACGCGCACGAGACGGTTGTGCACGCGCCAGTCGAGGCCGAGCTCGAGGCGACGTTCGAGCGTGAAGAACGGCGGCAGCGACTGCGCCCGATCGAGCGCCGCGTCGTTTGCCTCGTCGGCCTCCGCACTCGCGCGCGTGCGCGTGAAGATCAGCTGCGTCGCATGGCCGGTGTCGCGATCGACGCCGTCGACGGCCCAGCCCGCGGCGTCGACGCGCGTCGACTGCGCCGCGAGCGGCAGTGCAAGCTGGAAGCTCGCGCGACGCGGCGCCGCGCCGTCGAGCACTATCTCGTGCACGCCGGCATCGAGCGCGACGAGGAGGGCTCCCCCCTCGTCGCGGCCCAGGGCCACGACCGGCTCGCCGTCGATGAGCACCGTGGCCGGCAGCCACTGCTCGGCCTGGCCCGGCAGCGGCACACCGAGCGGATCGCTCACGTGCAGCGTCATGCGCAACTGCAGGCGATTGTCGGCGAGCGTGACCTCGAGGCGCGGCAGGCTGACGCAGCCCGGCGCGCATTCGGGCGGCAGCAACGCGCGCCGCTTCAGTTCCTCGAGCAGCGCCGGGTCGGGCCCGTTGCCGGCGGCCTGCGCGTTCAGGCCGACGACGAGCAGCGCGGCGCTCGTCCACCGCCAGCCCGTCGACCCGCCGAGCGCACGACGCAGCACGAGCGCGATCAGGGCCGCGAGCGCCGTGACGCGCAGGATCGCGAGCACGAGGTTGGCGCGCGGCGACAGCAGCACGAGCGCCAGCGGCTGCGTCGCCGTCACCGGCCCGCTCCACGACAGCTGCGACGCGCGCCACTGCCAGTTCGGCACGCCCGGGCCGGTCTGGATGTTGGCCTTCGGATCGTAGGTCGACTGCACGTCGTAGCGCGGCGACGACGGCGCCACGGCGTCCGCGACCTTGCGACGCACGGCGTCTGTAGCCGCGCCGACGGCCGGTGCCGAGGACGCCATCTCCGCGGCCGATTGCTGCTCGAGCATCGCCGGCGCGGGCGCCGGCAGCGCACGCGATTCCGACGTGTAGCCGTCGATGCGCATCGCGCCGTCGAGCTGCGGATAAATGGCGATCCGCACCTGATCGATCGCGAAGCCGAGCGCCAGCACCACGAGCGCGAGCAACGCGACATTGCGATACAGCGCGACCAGGCTGCGCAGGCGTCCCGTCGGCAGCACGCGCACCAGCGCGACGGCCGCGAGCACGTGCAGCCACACCTGTCGCGGTGCGCCGGGTTCGTGCCAGCACAGCACGAGCGCGACGAGACAGAGCGCGCCGAGCCGCCACGACCACTGCTTCGCGACGGCAAGCGCGACGATGAAGACGAGGAAGAGATCGAGCAGCGACCAGCGCTGCAGCCAGGTGTCGGAGACCGCGTCGACGCCGCGCGCCGACCACAGCCGCCAGCCCGGCGGCAGGTTCAAGCTCGCGCTGACGCGATCGAAGTCCTGCGCCCAGCCGACGGCGTTCAAGGCGGCGACGTCGTCGATGCGCGAGTCCGCGCGTAGATCGATCGCCCCGCGTCGCACTTCGACGCCGTGCCGGCCGTCGAGCTCGGTGATGAACTGCGGCGCACCGTTCAGCAGCACGCGGCCCGGCACGAGATCGGGACCGGCGTCGAGGCGCCAGCCGCGCGTGAGCTCGCCGCCGATGGTGTCGCGCACGGTCCAGCCGCCGCCGTCGAAATCCAGCCACAGCTCACGCCTCAGCTCGAGCCGGTTCGGCGCCGGCTCGGGATCGCCGCGCCGCTGCTCGGCGAAGGACAGTGCATCGCCGGCGCCCAGCCGGAATGCCGGCAGCGACTGCCAGGCGGCGGGCAAGCCGGTCTGGCGCGGATCGACGACCTGGCCGCCGCCGACGTCGACGACGCGCAGCGCCGGCCGCGCGTCGAACACCCACACCTCTTCGGCCGGCCAGGCCGCGTCATCCGCCGGTCGTGCCAGCTTCGCGCTCGGTCCCGGCTGGCGCGCATCGATGCGCAGCTGCCAGTGCCCCGGCCGCACCTGTACGCGCAGCCGGCCGCCACGCTCGAGCCGCGCCGGCAGCGCCGCGCTCACGCGCATCGGCACGCCGTCGGCGAGCAGGCTGCCGTCGAGCACGATCTCGCGCTGCGTGCCCGCGACGTCGAGCTCGAGCAGGGTTTCGACCTGCAGCGGCACCTCGTCGACGATGCGCCGGTAGACCGCGAGCTTCAGCGCGTCGACCTCGGCTTCGGCGGCCGTCGCGGCCGGCGTCTGCAGCCACAGCTCACCGTCCGGCGCGCGCTGCGGGCTCGGCACCGGCTTGCCGTCGAGACGCAGTTCGACCAGGCCGTAGTCCAGCGGTAGCTGCAGCGTCTCCGGCGCATGCGGCCAGGCGTAGCGGCCCGCGATGCGATGGCGGCCGGCGGCGACGCGCAGAGTCGGCATCCCGTCGCGCATGGTGACGACTGCCGGCATGCCGTCGATCGTCACTTCCTGCGGCCACTGACCGTCGCGGCCCGGCAGCGCGAGCTCGGCCTCGGCCCAGGCTTCGACCGCAAGCTCGAAGCGCGCGCCGTTCTCGACGACGTCGATCTCGACGCGACCGGGCCAGGCGCAGCGCCGCGCGCCGCTCGCGATCACATAGGGACAGGCCGGATCGACTTCGCCGTGCAGCACCCAGGACCACCACGGCGCGAGCGGCGCCGGCACTTCGCCGGCGCGCAGCGGCGGCTCGGCATGGACTTGTGCGCCGAGCAGCAGCACGAATGCGCAGTGCAGGACCTTGCCGCGTGCGGCGCGTAGGAATCGAGTCATGTCATGCTCCGGCGCCTGTTGTGCGCGCGTCCTGCCTGCTGTAACGGATGACGGGGATGAAAAGGGTCGACGACGATCCCGGGTTCCGCTTCGCTGCACGCGGGCTACGACGGTACGCCGCGCGACGCTTTCGTAGCCCGGGTGGAGCGCGCAGCGCGCAACCCGGGAGTCGGCGTTTCGATTCATCGAAGATCCCGGGTTCCGCTTCGCTGCACCCGGGCTACGAAGAAGGCCCTCACAGCCAGCCGCGGCGCTTGAAGAAGAGGTAGGTCAGCACGGCCGATGCGAACATCAGGCCCAGCGCCGCGGGATAGCCCCAGCGCTGATGCAGCTCCGGCATGAACTCGAAGTTCATGCCGTAGAGGCTCGCGACCAGCGTCGGCGGCATGAACACGACGGCGGCGACGGAGAAGATCTTGATGATGCCGTTCTGCTCGAAGTTGATCATGCCGAGGATCGCCGCGAGCTCGAAGATGATGTTGATGGCGAGGAAGTGCGTGTGGACGACCAGCGACTCGATGTCGCGGACCATCGTC
>JBFWSI010000252.1:0-5962 GCA_050248455.1 Gammaproteobacteria bacterium
CGCGCCGAGGTGCTGCAGGGTCTCGATCAGCACCGCGGTCTGCACCGTCATGTGCAGCGCGCCGCTGATCCGCGCGCCCTTCAGCGGCTTGCTTCTGCCGTATTCCTCGCGCATCGCCATCAAGCCCGGCATTTCCTGCTCGGCGAGCTCGATCTCGGTGCGCCCGAAGGCCGCGAGGCCGATGTCCTTGACGACGTAGTCCGGGCTCGCGGCCCGCTTGCTGCCGCGCGTCGCGCGGCCGTTGCCCGATGTGCCCGGGGTGCCTCTGCTCATGTGTCCTGCCTTCCGAAAAATGTCCAAATGACGTTCGACGCTGCGCGCCGGGAGCGACGGCCGCGCGGGACGCGCGGCCGTCCCGCGTCTCAGCCCAGCGTGCGCTTCAGCGCGTCGACGAGATCGGTCTTCTCCCACGAGAAGCCGCCGTCGGCATCGGCCGGGCGCCCGAAGTGGCCATAGGCCGCGGTGCGCGCGTAGATCGGACGGTTGAGCTTCAGGTGCGTGCGGATGCCGCGGGGCGTCAGATCCATCACCTCGCCGAGCACGGCCTCGAGCTTCGCCTCATCGATTTTGCCGGTGCCGTGCAGATCGACGTAGAGCGACAGCGGCCTGGCGACGCCGATCGCGTAGGACAGCTGGATCGTGCAACGCTCGGCGAGGCCGGCGGCGACGACGTTCTTCGCGAGATAGCGCGACGCATAGGCTGCGGACCGATCGACCTTCGACGGATCCTTGCCCGAGAACGCGCCGCCGCCGTGCGGCGCGGCGCCGCCATAGGTGTCGACGATGATCTTGCGGCCGGTGAGCCCGCAGTCGCCGTCCGGGCCGCCGATCACGAAGGCGCCGGTCGGATTCACGTGCCACACGGTCTTGCCCGTGATCCAGCCGTCCGGCAGCGCCTTGCGCACATAGGGCTCGACGATCGCGCGCACGTCCTGCGATCTCAGGTTCGCATCGAGGTGCTGCGTGGACACCACGATCTGCGTCGCCTCGACCGGCTTGCCGTTCTCGTAGCGCACCGTGACCTGGCTCTTCGCGTCGGGCCCCAGCGTCTTCGCCTCGCCGCTCTTACGCGCCTGCGCCATCAAGTGCAGGATGCGGTGCGAGTAATACAGCGGCGCCGGCATCAGCTCGGGCGTCTCGGTGCAGGCATAGCCGAACATGATGCCCTGGTCGCCGGCGCCCTCGTCCTTGTTCGCGGCCGCATCCACGCCCTGCGCGATGTCGGCGGACTGGCCGTGCAGCAGCACTTCGATGCGCGCGTGCTCCCAGTGGAAGCCGTCCTGCTCGTAGCCGATGTCCTTGATCGCGAGGCGCGCGAGATGCGAGAGGAGATCCGGCGTCACGGTCTTGGGGCCGCGCGTCTCGCCGGCGATGACGACGCGGTTGGTGGTCGCGAGCGTCTCGCAGGCGACGCGCACCTGCGAGGTATCGAGCCCGCTGGCCTCGGCCTCGCGGAAGAAGCAGTCGACGACTTCGTCGGAAATGCGATCGCAGACTTTGTCCGGATGGCCTTCGGACACGGATTCACTGGTGAACAGATAGGCAGAACGCACGCCGCGCCTCCTCCAGGTTGATGTGGCAGCAGCCGGTCCAGGCCTGCGCGCTCGTGTCGCGCGCAGCGCGTGTCGCTAGAGGGCCGAGAGGACCGGATTGGGCCCGGCCTGCGCCGGGCGGGCGGCAATTATGCCGGAATTCGCTCCCCGAGTACGCCGCCGGTGTCTCAGCGGCGAGGTTCAAGGCATCAGCACGATTTTCCCCATGTGCCGGCTGGACTCCATCAGCGCATGGGCCGCGGCCGCTTCGGCCAGCGGGAAAGTGCGGTAGATCGGGCTGCGATAGCGGCCGGCGGCCACCAGCGGCCACACCTTGTCCTCGACTTCGCGCGCGATCGCGGCCTTCGCGGCCACCGACTGCGGGCGCAGGGTCGAGCCCGTGATCGTCAGCCGCTTGCCGAGCACGTGGCCGAAGTTGACCTCGGCCTTCGCGCCGAGCAGGAAGGCGATCATCGAGTAGCGTCCGTCGGGCGCGAGCGCGCGCAGGTTCTTCTCCACGTAGGGCCCGGCGACCATGTCGAGCACGACGTCGACGCCGCGCTTCTGCGTCGCCGCCATCACCGCCTCGAGCCAGTCGGTGGCCTTGTAGTCGATGACGACGTCGGCGCCGAGCCCGGTGCAGAAGCGGACCTTCTCCTCGTTGCCGACCGTGGTCAGCACGTGCGCGCCCGCCGCCTTCGCGAGCTGTATCGCGGTCGCGCCGATGCCGCTGCTGCCGCCGTGGACGAGACAGCTCTCACCGGCCTTCAGGCCGCCGCGCGTGAAGAGGTTGTACTGCACCGTGAAACAGGTCTCCGGCAGGCTCGCCGCTTCGACGGCCGACAGGCCCGCCGGCCACGGCAGGCAGTGCGTCGCATGGGCCCGGCAGTAGCCCGCGTAGCCGCCGCCGTGGACCAGCGCGACGACGCGATCGCCGGGCTGCCAGCGCGTCGCGCCCGGGCCGAGCGCGACGACCTCGCCCGCGATCTCGAGCCCCGGCAGCGGGCTCGCTTCGGGCGGCACCGGATAGAGGCCGGCGCGCTGCAGGCAGTCGGGGCGATTGACGCCGGCCGCTGCCACTTTGATCAGCACTTCGCCGTCGGCGGGCACGGGCAGCGGCAGTTCGGCGGGGCGCAGGACTTCAGGGCCGCCCGGCGCGGTGATCTCGACGGCGGGCATGGTGCTCGGCAGGCTCATCGGCAAGTCTCTCTCGGCTGGTGGAGGCGGCCGTCGCAACGCGACGACGACGGGCCCGCAGTATAGGCCGCCACGGGCGCCATCGGCGCGGGAATGACGGCGGCCCCGTCGCCCTCGCCCGTCGTTCGCCGGCCTGCTAGTGTGCTGGCCCGCAAGACTTGCGCCTTCCAGCACACAGGATTTTCGCCATGCCCGATCTGCACAGCAGACTGCTCATCCTCGGTTCCGGTCCGGCCGGCTACACCGCCGCCGTGTACGCCGCCCGCGCGGCGCTCGAGCCCGTGCTCGTCACCGGCCTCGAAGTCGGTGGACAGATGACGACGACGACGGAGGTCGACAACTGGCCCGGCGATGCGCAGGGCGTGCTGGGCCCCGAGCTGATGGAGCGCATGAAGGCGCACGCCGAGCGCTTCGGCACGCGGCTGGTCAACGATCACATCCACACCGTGCGCCTCGGCGCGCGTCCGTTCACGCTGATCGGCGATCAGGGCAGCTACACCTGCGATGCGCTGATCGTCGCCACCGGCGCCTCCGCGAAATACCTCGGCCTGCCGTCGGAGACGGCCTACCGCGGCAAGGGCGTCTCCGCCTGCGCGACCTGCGACGGCTTCTTCTACCGCAACAAGCCCGTCGCCGTCGTCGGCGGCGGCAACACCGCGGTCGAGGAAGCACTGTACCTGTCGAACATCGCCTCGCACGTGACGGTCGTCCATCGCCGCGATCGCTTCCGCGCCGAGCGCATCATGGTCAAGCAGCTCGAGGACAAGGTCGCGCAGGGCAAGGTCAGCATCGAATGGAACTCGACGCTCGATGAAGTGCTGGGCGACGCGCAGGGCGTGACGGGCATGCGGCTGAAGCGCGTCGACAGCGGCGCGACGAGCGAGCACGCGCTGCACGGCCTGTTCATCGCGATCGGCCACCAGCCGAACACCGGCATTTTCGAGGGCCAGCTCGAGATGCACGGCGGCTACATCGAGGTCAGGAGCGGCAGCAAGGGGTTTGCGACCGAGACCAGCGTGCCGGGCGTGTTCGCCGCCGGCGACTGCGCCGATCCGATCTATCGCCAGGCCGTGACCTCGGCCGGCTCGGGCTGCATGGCAGCGCTGGACGCCGACCGCTACCTGGAAGCGCAAGCCGCGCGATAGCGCGCGGCGAGGCCGTCGTAGACGGCCGTGCGGAAGCCCTCGTCGTCCGAGTCGAGATCGGCGAGGACCTCGACGAGATGCTCGTTGTCCTCGCGACCGCGCCAGGATTTCACGTAGCTGCCGTCGCGGTAGCCGTGATCCTGGCGAAAGAAGTTCAGCACGTTCTTGCCGACGTAGGCGCGATAGAGATCGTCGTAGTCGCGGCCCAGTGCGGCGAGCAGCGGCGGAATCGCCGCGACTTCGAAGCGCCGCTCGCCGAGCGCCGCGAGAGCGAGACGCTCGACGCCGTCGAGGAAGCCCGCGATCGCGAGCGGGCTGCGCCACTCCGCGGCGATCGCCGCCGCCGCGCGCGCGAAATCGCGCGAGGGCGTGATCCGCATCGACAGGCCGAAGTGCCAGATGTCGACGATCTCGAGCAGCGCCTGCTCGCGATCGCCGTCGCTCTTCTTCCACCACTTCCAGCCGCCATAGTGATCCATCAGCTCGGCGCACTCGATCCACACCGCGCGATACCACTCGCGACCGCGCTCGATCCAGTCGGGGTCGACGCGCGCGTTCATGTCGTCCTGCATCTGGAGCATGACGCGCGCTTTCGCGGCCACGGTGTCGCTCATCGCGGCCGTCTCCTCACTCGGGCACGATCGTGAAGTTCTCGCCCTGCGCGCGCACGCGCACGCCGTGCGGCGGCGGGAAGTGCGCCGGCATCAGCAGCGCGTTCTTGTCGACGCAGTGCTCGATCAGCTTGCGGCGCGTCTGTGCCGACTGCACGGGATCGCTGCAGAAGCCGCTGCTCCAGTGCGGGCGCATCGCCTGCACCGGCGAATGCATCGTGTCGCCGGCGAACATCGCGTGCTGGCCCTTGGACTGCAGCTTCATCACCATGCTGCCGCGCGTGTGGCCGGGCGCGAGCTCGAGGCGCATCATCTCGTTCAGATCCTTGTCGCCGTCGACGACGTCGACGAGCCCGGCCTCGATCACCGGCAGCACGCTGTCGTCGAACACGTTCAGGTTGATGTCGTCCGCGCCCAGCGGGTTCTTGCGCGTATCCCACTGCTCGAGCTCCGCGCGCGAGAACACGTAGCGCGCGTTCGGGAAGGTCGGCACCCACTTGCCGTTCTTCAGGCGCGTGTTCCAGCCGCAGTGATCGACGTGCAGGTGCGTGCACATCACCATCGTGACGTCCTCGGGCTTCACGCCCAGCGCCGCGAGCTTCTCGAGATAGGGCAGGTTCAGCTTGTGCGCGAGCTCGAAATTCGGACGCTCCTTGTCGTTGCCGTTGCAGGTGTCGATGAGAATGACTTCCTTGCCGACGCGCATCACCCAGCTGTGGATGCTGAGCTTGAGGCCACCCGTTCCCGGGTTGTAGCAGAACGGGACCAGCAGCTCGCGGTTCCGTTCGACGATGTCCTGCTCGAAGGACGGCACCAGCATATTGGCCGGAAAGCCGTCGTCGATCGCCATTTCGACTGCGACATCGATCGAGATGTCGCCGATTTTCTTGGTCTTCATCACATCCCCTCTGGTTGGTTCGTCTGCGCGACCGGGTCGTCTGCCCGGCGCGTCCCGAGCCTACCCGGAGGGCCGGAGGTGCGCCAGCCTCAGATCGGGCGGGAAACGTCGAAAAAGGCCTGCACCTCGGCACGTGTGCGGGTCTGGCGCATCGGCGGCAGCGAGCGCAGGAACACGCGGCCGTAGCTGCGCGTGCGCAGGCGCGGATCGCAGAGCACCAGCACGCCGCGATCGGCCGGATCGCGGATCAGGCGGCCGGCGCCCTGCTTCAGCGCGATCACGGCGGCCGGCAGCTGCAGCTCCTGGAAGGCATTGCGACCTTCGGCGGCGAGCCGTTCGGCGCGCGCCTTCGCGATCGGATCGTCCGGCGGCGCGAACGGCAGCTTGTCGATGACGACCAGCGACAGCGCCTCGCCGCGCACGTCGACGCCTTCCCAGAAGGTCGAGGTGCCGAACAGCACGGCGTTGCCGAGCCGCTTGAAGTCCTCGAGCAGGCGCGCGCGCGGCGCCTCGCCCTGCACGAGGATTGGATACGGCAGGCGATCGCGCAACGCATTCGCGCAGTACTCGAGCGCGCGA
>JBFWSI010000253.1:0-5952 GCA_050248455.1 Gammaproteobacteria bacterium
ATGTTCGGGTCCTCCAATGAGAGCTCGTAGGTTGGGCTGACGAAGGAAGCCCAGCAGAGCGTTGGCACTGCGCGCCGCCATTCGCTTTCGCGAAAGGACCGCTCAGCGACGATAAACCATTCCCCGCGCCGAGATTCCAAACGTTGGGCGTCCTTCGTCAGCCCAACCTACGGGCCGAAGCACCAGGAGAGCGACATGGCAAACACAAAGAAGCAGCCCGGGACACAGGTCGACGAAATTGCCGACGGGCTCTACCGCATCAGCACGGCGGTGACCATTCCCGGCGGCGGCTTTTCGTTCAATCAATACCTCATCGTCGACGACGAGCCGCTGCTCTTTCACACGGGGCCGCGAAAGATGTTCCCCCTCGTGCACGAGGCGGTCGCGAGCGTGATGCCGCCCGAGCGTCTCCGTTACATTGCCTTCTCGCACGTCGAGGCCGACGAATGCGGATCGCTCAATCAATGGCTGGCCGCGGCCCCGCAGTCCTCGCCCTTGTGCGGAACCGTCGCGGCGATGGTGTCCATCGACGATCTCGCGGACCGGCCGCCTCGCGCGCTCGCCGACGGCGAATTGCTGTCGCTCGGGAAACACAGTGTCCGTTGGTTCGATACCCCGCACCTGCCGCACGCATGGGAATGCGGTTTCCTGCTCGAGGAACGGACCCGAACCCTCCTGTGCGGGGATTTGTTCACGCAGGGCGGCGCCCACAACCCGGCGATTACCGAGTCGGACATCCTCGGCCCGAGCGAGGCCTTCCGTCATCAAATGGATTACTTCTCTCACACGAAAGATGCCCGCCAGATGCTGGAGCGACTGGCGTCGACCGCGCCCACGACGCTCGCCTGCATGCACGGCAGCGCATGGCGCGGTGACGGAGCCCGGCTCTTGCGCGCTTTGGCCGATGCGATATGTGCGTGAACGGGGCTCGAAAAAAGAGACTCGGCCCGTATCGCACGCCGGTTGGGTGACAGGTTTCTTTCGGGCACGAGCCAGACGGCTGACGATTCGAAAATGAATCCATCCCGCGCTGCAGGATCTCTCGGCCGATGAGAGCACGAATGCTACACGCTGCGCTGATGGCGACTCTATACCTGTCCGCGCTCGCATCCGCCGCCCCGGCGGCCGACTGCGGCGACGAGCAGACCCAGACCGACATGAACCTGTGCGCGGCGCGGGACTATGCCGACGTCGAGCGACAGCTGAACGAAGTCTATCGCGAGTACCGCAAGCGGCTCTCCGACGATCAGAAGCGGCAGCTGAAGGACGCGCAGCGCGCCTGGATCGAGTTCCGGGATCGTTCCTGCGACTTCGAGAGCTCGGGGGTCGAGGGCGGCAGCGTATATCCGCTGATCCGGAATTCCTGTCTCGCCGGCATGACGCGGGCCCGCCTCGAGCAGCTGGACGTGCTCGCTCGATGCGAGGAAGGCGATCTCAGTTGCCCGGCACCGAAGTGATCGACTTCCTCCGTCTCAGTCCGCAAACGCGGGCATCACCTCGGTCGCGAACAGCCGCAAGGAGCGCTCGAGCTTCTCGGTCGGCAGATCCGGCATCTGCATGCGCAGGATGATCTCGGTGGGCGCGAGCGCGTCCTTCAGGGCCTGCACGCGTTCGCGCACGACGGCCGGATCGCCGATCAGATAGCGCGAGCCCATCGCGCGGTACTGGACCATCGACAGATCCGTCACCAGCTCGCCGCCGTCGGTCTTCAAGGCCCGTTCGCCCTGCGCGGACTTGCGGCCGTAAATCCCGAACAGCGCGTCGGTGCCCGGCACGCCGTAGCGCTCGGCTTCCTCGACGGTGTCCAGCACCAGGGCTTCGCGGAAGATCGGCCGTTCCGGCGGCACGTAGCCCACGCGGGCGGCTTCCGCCATGTACTGGGCGAAATGCTCGTCGAGCTCGGCGGTGGTGTGGCGGGGTGAAGCGACCAGCACCGCGCGCCGGCGCGCCGCCCGCTTCAGCAATTGCGGGCCCGAGACGCCGTACCACAGCGGCAGCTCGCGCTGGATCGGCACCGGCCGCAGCTTGAGGGACGGGATCTGGAAGTACTGCCCCGCGAAGCCGATGTCGTCCGGGTTCCGCCAGGCGTGCTGGAGGAAGTCGATGATTTCCTCGTGCAGCTTGAAGCGCTCCGCATACGGCACGCCGCGGCCGGCGAACTCTTCGGACGCATAGCCGGGCGCGGTGCCGAAGATCAGGCGGCCCTCGGACAGGTTGTCGAGCGTCGCCAGATCCTCGAGCAGCTGCACGGGCCGGTACAGCGTGCTGACGAGAATGTTCGGCACCAGCTTCACGCGCTGCGTGAGGCCCGCGGCCTGCGCGAGCGCGATCAAGGGGCTCGGTAGAAAGCCGTCGGGCTGGAAGTGGTGCTCGGTCACGTGCAGGCCGTGATAACCGAGCTCCTCGATCAAGGGCGCGAAGCGGCGCCATTCCCGGAAGGTGTCGAGATGCGTGGTGCTCGAACCGGGCGGGGCGACGAAACTGAAGATGACGGAAAACTTCATCGGGATACTTCCTCGGCTGAAGGCGGGCAAACGGGACGATAGAGCCGGCGTGCGGGATAAGCCAACGAATTCTCTTGATGGTGCCGTATCAGGAATTTTTATACTGTCGTTCTCCGTTCGAGCCGGGACGCACACGATGGCCTTCTCGCTGCGCCAACTTCGCTACTTCCACGCCGCGGCGGAAACCGGCCAGATCAGCCGCGCCGCGGTCGAGCTCAACATCACGCAGGCGGCCGTCACTACGGGCATCCGCCAGCTCGAGGAGTCGCTGGGCGCCACCTTGCTCGTGCGCTCGGCCAGCGGCGTCACGCTGACGGCGGCCGGAGAGCGTTTCCTGCGCCACGTGCGCGACATCCTCGCCTCGATCGAGCGGGCCCAGCAGGTCGTGCCCGACGCCGAGGAGGCCGTCGGCGTGGTGCGCGTCGGGGTCACCTATACGATCGTCGGCTATTTCCTCGCGCCGCTGCTCGGGCGTTTCCGCCGCCTGTATCCCGGCATCACGCTGCAGCTCGAAGAGGCGCGGCGCCACGAGGTCGAGCAGATTGCGGCAAAGGGACGCTGCGACTTCGCCCTCGTGATGACGCAAGGCGAGCGCGCCGCGACGAATCCGCGCTTGAAGTCCCGCATTCTCTATCGCTCGGCACGTCGCCTGTGGCTGCCGGCCGGGCACCCGCTGCTCGACGCCGCGCGCGTGAGCTTCGCCGACGTGAGTCGCGAGCCGTACATTGCGCTGACCGTCGACGATGCGTGGGCGAATGCGCTGGATTATTGGAAAAAGCTGCGACAGACGCCGCGCGTGGCCTTCGAAACGGCATCGATCGAGGGGCTGCGGACGATGGTCGGCATGGGGCTGGGCGTCACCATCCTGTCCGACATGCTCTATCGTCCCTGGTCCATCGAAGGCCATCGCATCGAGACCCGCGATCTCGATGCGCCGGTGCCGCTGCTGAACGTCAACATGCTGGTGCCCGTGGACAGACCGCTCAGCACCGCCGCCCGCAGCCTGGTGAGCTTCCTGCAGCGCTCGAACAATCTCGTGTACGGCGGTTGACGGGGTGCGCAGCGCGGCCGCGTCGGCCTCGGGCATCCGCATGATGATGGGCCCGAACGCCCAATCCCGGCTTGCGCGCTGCGCGCTCCATCCGGGCCACGGACCGTTCCGGATTCGACCGCCGCCTCACAGGCTTCCGCTCACCACCTTGCCGTCCACCAGCGTCGTCTCCACTCGGATGTCCCTGATCTTCTCTTCCGCACACCGCGACGGATCCTCGTCCAGCACCAGCAGGTCGGCGCGCTTGCCGGGCTCCAGCGAGCCGAGCTCGTGCTCCATCTTCAAGGCCCAGGCGCCGTTGTACGTGAAGCAGCGGATCGCTTCTTCGCGGGTGATGCGTTGGGCCGGGCCGACGACTTCGCCGCTGAGGCCGGCGTGGCGGGCGAGGGATTGCCACAGCGTGAAGAAGGCGTCGTGCGGACCCCAGTCCGTGCTCTGTGCGATCGGCACGCCGCCGTCCAGCCAGTCGCGCATCGGGATGGCGCAGTCCGCGTAGGCGGCGCCCAGGCGCCGGCGGTAGACCTCTTCGCCCTTGCCCCACAGGAAATTCGTGCTGGTGGTGGGCGCGATGCCCAGGCGCCTGCACTCGGCAATCTGTTCGCGCGTCGGGAACTCGCAGTGTTCGAGCACGTAGCGCCGATCGCGTATCGGCGTGTCGCGATCGATTTCGTCGAAGGCCTTCAGTGCGATGCCGATGGAACCGCGCCCGGCACCCTCGGCGTGGATGCGAAAATTCATGCGCGCGGCGAGCTTCAGGATCGCCCGGTAATGCGCCTCCGGGATCAGCGGTCCGGGGTGCACGATGTCGCCGAAGGGGCCCGGATAGGGTGCGTCGTTGCAGGCGGCACCGTGCCAATACGGGCCGTCGAGGCCCACGCTGACACCCACGACTTTGAGCCGCGCATCACCGAAGCCGCCGTTCGCGGCGAAGCGCAGCGTCTTCAGGAAGCGCTCGATCTCGGCGAGCGACTGGCGGCCGTCGATTTCGAAGGTGTAGTAGATGCGTGTCGGCAGCCGGCCCGCGTCCAGCAGCTCGGCATAGGCGCGCAGCTCTTCCGGATCCGTCAGGTGCGCTTCGAGCAGCGTGGTGGTGCCGCGCGCGGCGAACTGCGGCGCGAGCAGCGCAATGCCGTCGCGCACGTTCTCGTAGCTCACCGGCGGCGCCGCGCGTTCCACCAGCTGATACAGCGGGTCTGCGTTGTAGATCGGCTGCATCGCGCCCAGCAGTACGCCGGTCGGCTTGCCGTCCCGATCCACTTCCACGCGTGAATGCGGCGACACGCGCGTGTCCGCGGTGATGCCCGCTGCCTCCAGCGCCGCGCCGTTCAGCACGGCGAAGTTCGGCACGCGGTTGGTCGGCGCCTGGATGTAGACGGGGTTCCGCGGCGCGAGCGCGTCCAGCTCCGCGAGACTCGGGATGGCGCCCTGCGCGCGCAGCATCTCGGCGTTCAGGAAATAGGGCGGGTCTCCGATCGGCATCGCGACGATCCACTCGCCGGGCTGCGCCGCGGCGAGCCGCGCGCGCAGGCGTTCGAGGATGGCCTCGCGCGTGCGCGCGCCGGTCAATGACACTTTCAATTCGTCGAGGCCGAACAGCGCGACGTGACCGTGCGTGTCGACGAAGCCCGGCATCAGCGTGCGGCCGGCCAGATCGACTTCTCTGGCGCCGGCCGGGCAACGGCTGCGCAGATCGTTCGTCCTGCCCACCGCGACGATGCGCTCGCCTTCCACCCACAGCGCCTCGGCGCGGCTGAAGGCGGCGTCGACGGTGAGCACGTTGCCGTTCACGAACAGGGTACTCTGGCTCATGCGCAGCTCCGCTGCGGTGCGCGACCGCGTCGTGTCATCGGAATATTTCGTGCCGGATTATGGTGAGCACGCCGCCGAAAAACCACCGCGTTGCTGCTTGAACCGGCAACAGCCGGCGGCATACGCTGACGCCGGCCGCGGCGCACGTCGCCGACACTCTCGGCGCGCGGCGGTCTTTGAGTTCGATTGCCGAGGGCCGCGCATGGCGATCCCCGAATACGACACGCTGGATGCGATGGGCCTGGCCGCGCTCGTGCGGGCACGCGAGCTGAGCCCGCGCGAAGTCGTCGCGGAAGCGATCCGCCGCGCCGAGCTCGCGAACCCCGCGCTCAATTTCATCGCGCATCGCGCCTACGACGAAGCGCTCGCGGCGGCGAGCAGCAGGGATCTCCCGGACGGCCCGCTGCGTGGGGTGCCCTGGCTCGTGAAAGAGCTCGCGACGTCCTGGGCCGGCCAGCCGTGGACGAATGCGCTGCCCTACCTGAAGGACGTGAAAGCGCCCTTCGATTCGCTGACGCTTCAGCGCCTCGAGGCCGCCGGCGCCGTGCCGTTCGCGAAGAGCACGAGCCCGGAGAACGGCTGGATGCT
>JBFWSI010000254.1:0-5938 GCA_050248455.1 Gammaproteobacteria bacterium
AGCCCGCTCAGGGCGACGCTGACCACCGCGACGGTGAGCACCAGCGGCTTGTTCGCCAGGGCCCAGTCGAGCACGGGCCGATAGCCGCGCCTGGCGAGGCGCATCGGCAGGTTCTCCGTTTCGGCGACGCGGCCGGTGATGAACAGCGCCACCGCGGCTGGAATGAAAGTGACCGACAGGATCATCGCGCCGACCAGGGCCGCGACCACCGTGAACGCCATCGGGTGGAACATTTTCCCTTCGACGCCGGCGAGCGCGAAGATCGGCAGGTACACCACCATGATGATGAGCTGGCCGAAGATCAGCGGGCGCCGCGCCTCGCGCGCGGCAACGAACACTTCGTCGAAACGCTCGCGACGCGTCAGCAAGCGCCCGGCCTGCGCCTGGGCGTGCGCCAGCCGGCGGATGCAGTTCTCGACGATCACCACCGCGCCGTCGATGATGATGCCGAAATCCAGCGCACCCAGGCTCATCAGGTTCGCGCTGACCTCGTTGCTCACCATGCCGGAGAAGGTGAAGAGCATCGACAGCGGGATCACGAGGGCGGTGATGAAGGCCGCGCGGAGATTGCCGAGGAACAGGAACAACACCGCGACGACCAGCAGCGCGCCTTCGAGCAGGTTCTTCTTTACCGTCGCGATCGCCTCGTCGACCAGCACGGTGCGGTCGTACACGGGCTGGGCGACGACGCCGGGCGGCAACGAGCGACCGATCTCGCGCAACCTGGCATCGACGGCGCGCGCCACGCTGCGGCTGTTCTCGCCGATCAGCATGAACACGGTGCCGAGCACCACCTCGCGGCCGTTCTCGGTCGCGGCGCCCGTGCGCAGCTCCTTGCCGAGCAACACGTCCGCGACGTCGCGGATGCGCACGGGCACGCCTCCCGGGGCGGCGATGACGACGTTCTCGATGTCTTGCAGCGTCGCGAGCTGCCCGGGCGCGCGGATCAGGTACTGCTCGCCGCGCCGCTCGATGTAGCCGGCGCCGACGTTCGCATTGTTGCGCTCCAGTGCCGTGACGAGATCGCCGAGCGCGAGCCCGCGCGCCATCAACCGATCCGGGTAGGGTGCGACCTGGAATTCCTTCGCGTAGCCGCCGATGGTGTTGATCTCGGTGACGCCCGGCACGTTGCGCAGCTGCGGCTTGATGATCCAGTCCTGGACCTCGCGCAGATCCATCGGCGTCCACGCGCTGCCGTCCGGCTTCGTCGCGCCTTCCTCGGCCTCGACGGTCCACATGTAGATCTCGCCGAGCCCGGTCGCGATCGGCCCCAGCGCGGGCACCACGCCGGTGGGCAGCATCTCCTTCGCGGCCTGGAGGCGCTCGTTGACGAGCTGGCGCGCGAAATAGATGTCGGTCCCTTCTTCGAAGATGACCGTCACCTGCGAGAGCCCGTAGCGCGACAGCGAGCGCGTCTCTTCCAGGCCGGGCAGGCCCGCCATCGCGGTCTCGAGCGGAAAAGTGAGGCGCTGCTCGGCCTCGAGCGGCGAGTAGCCGGGCGCCGCGGTGTTGATCTGCACCTGCACGTTGGTGATGTCGGGCACGGCGTCGATCGGCAGCTGCCGGTAGCTGTAGCCGCCGAGCGCCGCCATGCCGAGCACCGCGAGCAGGACCAGCCAGCGCTGCTCGATCGCGAAGCGGATGATCTTCTCGAACATGGCGCCTCCTAATGCTCGTGCTCGGCGCCGGCCTTGCCGAGCTCCGCTTTGATTAGGAAGCTGTTGGCCGCGGCGTAGCGCTCGCCCGCTCGCAGCCCCTCGAGCACTTCGGCGTAGGCGCCGTCGTTGCGACCCAGGCGCACCGGCCTCGCCTCGAAGTCTTCGCCGTAACGGCCGAACACGACCGTGCGCTCTCCCACCGTCTGCAGCGCCAGCGTCGACACCGCGATCGGCACTTCGACCTCGTCTGCCACGAGCTCGACCTCGACCGGCAGGCCGGGTCGCCACACGCCTGCGGGATTCGGCAGCACCAGGCGCGCCTTCGCGGTGCGCGTCTGCTCGCCGACCAGCGGCCCGACATAGGACACGGTGCCCGTGCTTTCGGACTCGAAGGCCGTGGCCCTGACCGTCGCGGCCTGCCCGACGCGCACGGTGTTCAGGTCCTTGGCGTGGATCGTCATCTCGGCCCACACCGTCGACAGATCCGCGATCACGAAGACGCTGGCATCCTCCTTCACCGCTTCGCCGAGCGCGATGTGCTTCTCGATCACGATGCCGTCGATCGGCGCGATCACTTCGTACCCGGTGAGATCCGCCGCGGCCCACTGCGTGCCGCCGAGCGACTTCAGCTTCTGCTCCGCGTTCGACACCGCGATCTCGGCTTCCTGCAGGGCGTGCCGCGCCTGCAGATAATCCTGCTCCGCGGCGATCTTCTCGCGCCACAGCTTCTCCTCGCGGCCGAAGCTGCTGCGGGCCAGCGCGAGGCGCTTGCGCGCGGCGAGCAGCTCGCTGCGTTGATCGGACAGCGCCTGGCTCGAGATCCTCGCCAGCCGCTGGCCCTCGTGCACGCGGTCGCCGAGCTTGACCGCGACGTCCTCGACGACCCCGCCGAGGCGGGGCACCACGTGGACCAGGCGGTCCTCGTCGAAACGGATTTCGCCGATCAGCGCAAGCACGCTGCGGATGCGCGCCGGGCCGGCGCTCAGCACCTCCACGCCGTTACGCGCGAGCTGCGCTTGCGTCATGCGCACGCGCGCCTCGATCTGCGTGTAGTCGAAGCGATGGGACTCGCCGGCATGGCGCGCCTCGATCGTCAGCTCGAAGGAATGCGGCTCGTCGACGACGGCTTCGCTGGTCAGCGCGTCGTGGTCCGCGGTGAAGACGAAGAGCTCCGGATCGCGGCCGAGGCGCGCGAGCTTCACGCGGACCTCGCTCGCTGCCGGCGCGAGCGGCTTGCCGTCCAGGTAGGTGTAGATCCGGAAGCGGGGCTCGCTGCCGGTCTCATCGATCGCGAGCTCGAGGCCGTAAGCGCCGTCGACGAACAGCTTGCCGCCGTGGGGTCCGCGGCGCGGACCGGCCGCGTGAGCGTCGTCAGCTTCGTGAGCTTCGGTGCCCTCGGCATCGCCGTGCTCGTCGCCGGCCGGTGCCGACCGATCGGTCCCGAGTATCGCCGCGGCCAGCGCCAGGCCGACCGCGATCACGATCAGGATGAGGATCCCTTGCTTGCCGGCGTTCATGGCTGCTCCTTGGACGAATTGACGGAGGCGGCGCTCGTCGCGGCCGCGTCGACTGGAGGGGGGCCGGCCGCTTCCTCGAGGCCGACGCCGATCGCGCCTTCGATCTCGGCGGCGGCGCGGTGGTAGCGCGCGAGGGCATCGACGTGCAGGGCGCGCGATTCGAACAGCGTGCGCTGCGCGTCCAGCACCTCGATCAGCCCGAACTTGCCGTAGGCATAGCCCTCGGACGTGGCCGTGAAGATGCGCTGCGCCAGCGGCAGCACCTGGTCGCGCAGCGTGGCTTCCTCGGCGACGGCGGACTGCAGCGCCTGGTGCTGCTCGTAGATCCGATCCAGCAGCCGGCGACGCGCGGAATCGAGCCCGGCATCGGCGGCGGCCATGTCGGCCTGCGCCGCGAGGATTGCGCCCTGGTTGCGATCGAACAGCGGCAGCGGCACGGATACGCCGACGACGATGCCGACGTCGTCCGTTTCCGTGAACTGCCGCACGCCGCCGCTGAGCGTGAGGTTCTGCACGCCGTTGGCGGCGGCGAGCTCGAGCGCGCGCCGACGGCGCGCCAGCTCGCTCGGCCAGCGCGCGAGCGCGGGATTGCGATCGAGATGCGCGAGGAGCGCCGCCAGCGTGGGATGCGCCGGCAATCGGCTCAGATCGCCCTGCGCCGTGCCGAGCGTCGCGCCGTCACCGCCCCAACCGAGCGCGAGCTGCTGGCGCGCGGCGAGCAGTGCGTTGGTCGCGGTGGCGACACCGATCCCGGCGCGCTGCACGTCGACCTCGGCGCGCGACTCCTCGACCGGCGAGACCTTGCCGGCCCGCACTTTCGCCGCGACGGTGTCGAACACCGAACGCGCCAAGGCGGCGAGGTCCTGCGCGAGTGCGAGGCGCGCCTGCGCCGCGAGCACGTCGATGTAGGCCGTGCGCGTGCGGGTGATGACGGCGAGCCGGCGGGCTTCGCGATCCCACTCCGCGAGCTCGCGCTCGGCATCGGCGAGGGCCGTGCGCCGCGCACGTTTGCCGCCGAGCTCGATGAGCTGGCTCAGCTGTAACGTGGTCTCGGCCGTGTTCAGCCCGCGTCGCGTGTCCGAGCCGGCGAAGTTCTCGACGGCGAGATTCGCGACGGGATTCGGCCGCAGGCCCGCCTGCACGCGGCGGCCGCTGCTCGCCGCGATCTCGCAGTCGGCGATTCGCAGATCGGGATGCCGTGCCAGCGCCGCGCGCACGGCCGCGCTCAGCGTCAGCTGCGCCGGCGGTGCGCTCGGCGACGAGGACTCGCCGTCGCAGCGCGTGAGGTGCTCGTCGTCGGCGGCCAGCGCGCCGCCGCACGACAAGATGATTAGAAAGATGAACAGTGGTGCACGCATGCCCCGATCTCCCGCAAGGATCGCGTTTCGGCGCCGCTGCGGCGCCGTCGATTCAGCCAGCGTCGCCGCTGGCGCGGGGCTTCAAACGAGCAGGACGTCCGTGCGGTGGATCAGCAGGAAGAGGTCGGGCGGCGCTGCGTGCAGCGTGAAGAAGGCGCGCGGCGCCGGTGCCGGCGCCTCCGCGAGCATGAAAGCGAGGAAGACGGCGATCGGCGTGTGATCGGGCGCCGGCGACGCGACGGGATCGTCCGCGCGGCTGGGTGTCGACGCCGAGGGTGAGACGAGCACGATGTCGAGGCAGTCGCCGCAGTGGCTCGCCGAGGCCGTGCGCCGCGCGGCCGCATCACGGTCCCGCTCGACGTCGACGAAGTCTGCGCAGTCGCCGCCGTGTGCGAGCTCGATCGCGACGTGGCCGTCGCCGCCGAGGCACAGCACCTTGCCGAGGGCGGCCGACGCGTCGGCGAGCACGCTGCTCGAGAGCACGAGCAGCAGGCAGCAGGCGAGGGCGCGCATCCAGAACGAGGGTCGGGCGGACATCGGGCTTTTATACCTCTGACCGGGTGCGATTGCCATCGGCGCTCCCGGGGCGGCTCAGCGCGGCTGGAACGCGATGAGCCCCATGCCGGTCAGGGCGACGAGCGCGCCGGCGACGTCCCAGGCCGAGGGCCGTATGCCGTCGATCGCCCACAGCCAGCACAGCGCGACGCCGATGTAGACGCCGCCATAGGCCGCATACACGCGACCCGAGGCCGCCTCGTGCAGGCTCAGCAGCCACGCGAAGAGCGCGAGGCTCGCCGCCGCCGGCAGCAGCAGCCACACCGAGCCCTGCTGTCGCAGCCACAGCCACGGCAGGTAGCAGCCGAGGATCTCGGCGAGCG
The DNA here is from genome assembly GCA_050248455.1 of Gammaproteobacteria bacterium. Taxonomy (GTDB): domain Bacteria; phylum Pseudomonadota; class Gammaproteobacteria. The sequence goes on from JBFWSI010000254.1 coordinate 5,412, forward strand.
CGGTGATCAGGTAGAGCAGGAAGGTCTTCATCGCGCGCACAGTGTGCGCGAGCGACGACGGTTCGGCATGCGCGGCATCGGCCAGATCATCGCATGCAAAGCGGCGTGCAAGGGAGTGGTGGCCAGGGACGGAATCGAACCATCGACACGCGGATTTTCAATCCGCTGCTCTACCAACTGAGCTACCTGGCCGTCGGGGCGACGAGACCGCCGGTGACGGCGGGAGCGGCACTGTAAGGGCCGGGCAGGGGGGCGGTCAACCCGCGTGCCGGCCGCGCATGCACGGGCGCCGTAGCCCGGATCAGCGCCGCGGATCCGGGCTACGGCCTGACGGAATCCGACGAAGCTCGCGACGCCGCGCACGACGCACGCTCGAACAAACGTGCCTCGGCGGGCCTTCGATCCCGGATTCGCTGCGCTCATCTGATGGTATGGACTCCTCCCCCTTCTTAAACGGCATCGATGTGCCACGCTGGGAGTGTCAACTTTCAGCAACGAAGAAGGAGGAGTCCGTGAACAACATTACC
>JBFWSI010000255.1:0-5931 GCA_050248455.1 Gammaproteobacteria bacterium
TGCAACGCCTGCCGGAACTGGGGCTCGATCTGCTGCCGGCCAACGCCGATCTGACCGGCGCCGAAGTCGGGCTGCTCGAGGAGCTCGGCCGCGAGCTGCGCCTGAAGCTCGCGCTCGAGCCCGTCAAGGCGCGCTACAGCCACATCCTCATCGACTGCCCGCCGTCACTGAACATGCTGACCGTCAACGCGCTGGTCGCGGCCGAGGCGCTGATCGTGCCGACGCAGTGCGAGTACTACGCGCTCGAAGGCATTTCGGCGCTGGTCGAGACGGTGGAGAAGATTCGCAAGATCCTGAATCCGGCGCTGCGCATCGAGGGCTTCCTGCGCACGATGTACGACCCGCGCAACAATCTCGCGAACCAGGTCTCGCAGCAGCTCGTGAAGCACTTCGGCGACAAGGTCTATCGCACGGTGATCCCGCGCAACGTGCGCCTCGCCGAAGCGCCCAGCCACGGTCTGCCGGCGCTGCTCTACGACAAGGCCTCGGCCGGCGCGCTGGCCTATCTCGCGCTCGCCGGCGAGATGCTGCGCAAGGACGACGCCGAGCGCCTGGCCGCCGGCAGCTGACGGAAGAACGACGCCCGTGACGAAAAAACGCGCGCTGGGACGTGGACTCGATGCCCTGCTGGGCGTCGGCGGCCCGGCTGCCGAGCCCGCGCCGCTACCCGCCGCTGCGGCCGGCGATCGGCTGCGCATGATTCCCGTCGAATTCATCCAGCGCGGCCGCTACCAGCCGCGACTGGACATCAAGCCCGATGCGCTGCAGGAGCTTGCGGATTCGATCAAGGCGCAGGGCGTGGTGCAGCCGATCGTCGTGCGGCCGCTGACCGGGCAGCCGGAACGCTTCGAGCTGATCGCCGGCGAACGCCGCTGGCGGGCGACGCAGCTCGCGGGGCTGCACGAGATTCCGGCGGTCATCAAGGACATCCCCGACAGGACCGTCATGAGCATCGCGCTGATCGAGAACATCCAGCGCGAACAGCTGAATCCTCTCGAGGAAGCCGGCGCGCTGCAGCGGCTGATCGGCGAATTCGGCATGACCCACCAGGAAGTGGCCGAGGCGATCGGCCGCTCGCGGGCCTCGGTGTCGAACCTGCTGCGGCTGCTCGAGCTCGCCCCGACGCCGAAGCGCCTGCTCGAAGCGGGCAGGATCGAAATGGGGCACGCGCGGGCGCTGCTGTCGCTGCCGGCCGAAGTCCAGACCGCGCTCGCCGAGCGCGTCGCGGCCGAAGGCCTGTCGGTGCGCGCGACCGAGCGGCTGGTGCGTCAGGCAGGCGAGGCGGCGCGGACACCGGCCGCGCCGACGCCTCCGCGCGCCGATCCGAACGTGCAGCGGCTGGAAGCCCAGCTGTCGGAGAAGCTCGGGGCCGCCGTGTCGATCAAGCACGGCAGTCGCGGCGAAGGTCAGCTCGTCATCCGCTACGGCTCGCTGGACGAACTCGACGGCATCCTCGCGCACATTCGCTGAGTGCGGATGTGCCGCGCCCGATGGCGATCGAAGGCCAAAAAATCGTGCGCCCGCAATTGACGGCCCTCGCCCAAAGTTCTTATCATCCGCGGGATTTCTAGAGATGTTGCGCTGCGAGGACGAAAGTTCCCCGCCGCCTGCGCATACGCGCGGCGGATGGGGGCCGACGATCCGCGGCATGCTCGTCATCCAGGTCTGCGTGCTGGCGGCGCTCACCGTCGCCTGCGCGGTCTTCGGAACGAGCCGGCACGCGGCGGCCTGTGCGGCCGGCGGCGCGGCAATAACAGTACCCAATACAGTGGTTGCCCTGGGCCTGTGGCTCAGGGCCTCGGTTTCCGGGCGTATCGAGGCGGCCAGCCTGCTCCTCGCGGAAGGGCTGAAGCTCGTGCTCATCGTGCTCGCGCTCTATGCCACCGTACGCGCCTTCGGTCCTCGACTGGAGTGGCTGGGTCTATTGATTGGGGTAATCGGCGCACTGAAGGCGCAGTGGCTCGCGCTCTGGTTCACGCGATACGCGTGAACGAGGCGCGCAGCGACGAGCAAGCCGTTCGACAAACGACCATCTGAACTACTTATGGCAGCAGAACACGCAGAACACGCGCTGACCCCCACCGGTTACATCAGCCACCACCTCACCTTTCTGACCAAGCCGGTCGGCGACACGCCGTTCATGGCCGTCAACATGGATTCGCTGGTGATGTCGGTGCTGCTGGGCTTTCTCGGCATCGGCTTCATGTGGTGGGTCGTGCGCGGCGCGACGGCCGGCGTTCCCGGCAAACGCCAGGCCTTCGTCGAGCTCGCGATCGACTTCGTCAACGACCAGGTCAAGAGCATCTTCCACGGCGACCTCCGCTTCATCGCGCCGCTCGCCCTCACGGTCTTCGTGTGGACCTTGCTGATGAACGCGATGGACTTCCTGCCCGTCGACATCATGGCCTGGATCTACAAGAACGTGTTCGGTCTGAGCTACTGGCGCCAGGTGCCGACGGCCGACGTCAACACCACCTTCGCGCTCGCGCTCGCCGTGTGGGCGCTGATGCTGTACTACACCGTCAAGGTGAAGGGGCTGGGCGGCTGGATCCACGAGCTGTTCTGCGCACCGTTCGGCGGCAACCCGCTGCTCTGGATCCCGAACTTCCTGTTCAACCTCGTTGAATACATCTCCAAACCGCTGTCCCACAGCTTGCGACTCTACGGCAACATGTATGCAGGCGAGATCATCTTCCTGCTGCTGGGCCTGTGGGCCGCGACCGGGCTCGCGGGCACGCTTTTCGGCGCCATCCTGTCCACGGGCTGGGCGATCTTCCACATCCTGATCGTAGTCCTGCAGGCCTACATCTTCATGATGCTGACGATCGTCTACGTGGCCATGGCGCACGAAAGCCATTGAGAGACTCCGGACTTCTCCTCCTTCCATCTGCCAGTTCTTTAGAAAGGAAACCGACATGGAAAACCTGCAGCTCCTCGCCCAGATCCAGGCCTTCACCGGCATTGGCATCGGGCTCATCATCGGCCTCGGCGCGCTCGGCGCGTGCGTCGGCGTGGGCATCATGTGCTCGCGCTTCCTCGAAGGTGCCGCCCGTCAGCCGGAACTGATGCCGCAGCTGCAGGCGAAGGTGTTCCTGCTCCTCGGCCTCATCGACGCGTCGTTCATCATCGGCGTGGGTCTCGCGATGCTCTTCGCGTTCGGTAATCCGCTGCTCGCGGTGGTTCAGCAGGCTGCCGGTTAAAGCCCAGGCCCGCGACGCCCTAATCGAGGGAGCGCAACGATGAATATCAACCTGACGCTGATATCACAGTTCCTGTGGTTCTTTGCCTTTGTCTGGTTCACCGCGCGTTTCGTCTGGCCGCCGCTGATGCGCGCCGTCGAGACGCGTCAGAAGAAGATCGCCGACGGGCTCGCCGCCGCCGAAAAGGGCCAGCAGGAGCTCATCAGCGCGAACGGCAAGGTCGAGGAGCTGGTGCGCGGCGCCAAGGCGCAGAGCCAGGAGCTCGTCGCCAACGCCCAGAAGCGTGCCGACGAGATGATCGAGGCGGCGAAGGAAGCCGCCAAGGTCGAAGGCGAGCGCCAGCTCACCGCGGCGCGCGCGAGCATCGAACAGGAGATCCAGCAGGCGCGCGAGCAGCTGCGCGGCCAGGTCGCCCAGCTCGCGATGGCCGGCGCCGAGCAGATCCTGATGCGCGAGATCGATTCCGCGAAACACAAGGACGTGCTCGACAAGCTGAGCGCACGTCTGTAAGGAGCCGCGAGCCGTCATGCAAGAGAACCTCACGATCGCCCGCCCGTACGCGCAGGCCGCCTTCGAGACGGCGCGCGAGGCCGGCACGATCGCGCAGTGGGACGACGCGCTGCAGCTGCTGAGCGCGGTGGTCGGCGACGCGGCGATGCGCCGCGTGATCCTGGACCCGGGTGTCAGCCGCCAGCGGCTGCTCGACCTGCTGTTCGATCTCGGCGGTCAGCGTTTCGCCGGCGCCTTCGGCAACTTCGTGAAGGTGCTCGTCGCGGCGCGCCGGCTCGACATCGCGCCCGAGATCGCGCAGGTCTTCGCCGAGCGCCGCGCCGCCCAGGACAACGTCGCCAACGTCGAGGTCGTCTCGGCGTTCCCGCTCGAAGCCGCGCAGGCCGAGCGCATCGGCAGCGCGATGCGCAAGCGGCTCGGCAAGGAAATCCGGATCACCCAGACGATCGACCAGGCGCTGATCGGCGGCGCGCGGGTCAAGGTCGGCGACATGGTCTACGACGCCTCGCTGCGGGGCGGACTCAACCAGCTGACCAACGTATTCAACTTGAAATGACCTCGGCGCCCGCCGCGCGAGCGGTATCGGCGACGCTTGAATAGACGAGGACGACCATGCAAATCAGCGCGACTGAAATCAGCGAACTCATCAAGAAGAAGATTCAGGAGTTCGACCTCGCGACGGAGGCCCGCACCGAAGGGACGGTAGTCAGCCTGACCGACGGCATCGCCCGCATCCACGGTCTGTCGGACGTGATGTCCGGCGAGATGATCGAGTTCCCGGGCAATACCTACGGTCTCGCGCTGAACCTCGAGCAGGATTCGGTCGGCGCGGTGATCATGGGTGAGTACACCCACATCAAGGAAGGCGACACCGTCCGCTGCACCAAACGCATTCTCGAAGTGCCGGTCGGCGACGCGATGCTCGGCCGCGTGGTCAACGCGCTGGGTCAGCCGATCGACGGCAAGGGCCCGATCGACACCAAGCTCAGCTCGCCGATCGAGAAGATCGCGCCGGGCGTGATCTGGCGCAAATCGGTGTCGCAGCCGGTGCAGACCGGTCTGAAGTCCGTCGACGCGATGGTGCCCGTCGGCCGCGGCCAGCGCGAGCTGATCATTGGCGACCGCCAGACCGGCAAGACCGCGGTCGCCGTCGACACGATCATCAACCAGAAGGGCACCGGCATTAAGTGCATCTACGTCGCCATCGGCCAGAAGGCGTCGTCGATCAACACCGTGATCCGCAAGCTCGAAGAGCACGGCGCGATGGAGCACACCATCGTCGTCGCCGCGACCGCGTCGGAGTCCGCCGCGCTGCAGTTCATCGCCCCGTACTCCGGCTGTGCGATGGGCGAGTACTTCCGCGACAACGGCATGGACGCGCTGATCATCTACGACGACCTCACCAAGCAGGCCTGGGCCTATCGCCAGGTGTCGCTGCTGCTGCGCCGCCCGCCGGGCCGCGAAGCCTATCCGGGTGACGTCTTCTACCTGCACTCGCGCCTGCTCGAGCGCGCCGCGCGCGTCAACGAGGAATACGTCGAGAAGGAGACCGGCGGCCGCGTGAAGGGCAAGACGGGCTCGCTGACGGCGCTGCCGATCATCGAGACGCAGGCCGGCGACGTGTCCGCGTTCGTGCCGACCAACGTGATCTCGATCACCGACGGCCAGATCTACCTCGAGACGAACCTGTTCAACTCGGGCTTCCGTCCCGCGATCAACGCCGGTCTGTCGGTGTCGCGCGTCGGCGGCGCGGCGCAGACGAAGATCATCAAGAAGCTCGGCGGCGGCGTTCGTCTGGCGCTCGCGCAGTACCGCGAGCTCGCGGCCTTCGCACAGTTCGCGTCCGACCTCGACGAAGCCACGCGCAAGCAGCTCGACCGCGGCCAGCGCGTCATGGAGCTGATGAAGCAGAAGCAGTACTCGCCGCTGTCGGTCGCCGACATGGCCCTGTCGCTGTTCGCCGTCGACCGCGGCTTCCTCGACGACGTCGACGTCAAGAAGGTCGGTGCCTTCGAAGCGGCGCTGCACGGCTACATGCGCTCAACCAAGGCCGAGCTGATGAAGACAATCAACGAGACCGGCGACTACAGCGACGCGATCGAGGCAGAGCTCAACGACGCGATTGCCAAGTTCAAGCAGACGCAGACCTGGTAATCACGCCCCGAGGAGCAGCCCATGGCCGTCGGCAAAGAAATCCGGGTCAAGATCGCGAGCGTCCAGA
>JBFWSI010000256.1:0-5923 GCA_050248455.1 Gammaproteobacteria bacterium
GCCGGTATAGAGCAGCTCGAGCGCGCGCCCCAGCGGGATCAACCGCGGCAGGCGCTGCGTGCCGCCGCCGCCCGGCAGCAGGCCGATCAGCACCTCGCCGAGCCCGAACTGCGCGTGCTCGGCGGCGACGCGGATGTCGCAGGCGAGCGCCTGCTCGAGACCGCCGCCGTTGCAGTGGCCGTTGATGGCCACGACGATTGGCTTGGTCATCGTCGCGAGCACGGGAAAGAGCCGGTTAGGCGGCTCCTGCGCCGCGCGCCCTTCGCCGTAGTTCGCCTTGATGTCGCTGCCGACGCAGAACGCGCGCTCGCCGCTGCCGGTCAGGATCGCGACGCGCAGGCTCGCGTCGTCACGAAACCGCTCCCAGGCCTGCGCCAGCGCCTCGTAGGTCTCGAAGTCGCAGGCGTTGAGCCGCTCGGGCCGGTTGAGGGTCACGTACGCGATCTGGCCGCGCGTCTCGAACAGCACCTTGCTCATCGCTCGTCCTCCTGCCGCTTCGTTGCACGATGCCTGCTGGTTTGCAGGCCGTCAAAGGCAGGCAGGGCCGGCGCTTTTGCTCGGCAGCCATGACGATGGCTATGCTGGTTTCGCCATGCAGGAAGGAGGCCGGCGATGGGCGCCGGCTCGAGGCCCTGCTTTCGGAGGCGCCGCCTTGGCACAGTCCCTCCCCATCATCGATGACTTCGGCTCGCGCCTGAGCGCCGCACCGGATTTCGACGCTGCCCTCGATGTGCTCGCCGATGAAGCCCGTAAACTCGGTTTCGACGGTGTCGATTACGCCTGCCTGCCGTCGTCGCGCGTGGTGCACGGAGACTGGGCGGCGGGTCCCGTGTTCGCGCGCAATTTCCCCGCGCGCTGGCAGCACGGCTGGGCACGCTACGGACGTCACGATGCAATCCTTCCGCTGTGTTTTCGACGAGGCCTGCCGGTGGACTGGCAAGCGGCGCGCCGGGTCTTGACGCTGAACGCCGCGCAGCGCGCCGCACTCGACTATCTCGAAGGAGAGATGGGCTTTCCTGGCGGCATCACGGTACCGATCCATCTGCCGGCGAACCGCTTCGCCTTCGTCAGCGGCGTGTCCGCGCGGCGCGGCGACGACTGGCAGGCCCTGAGCGCGAACGCGATGGCGCCGTTGATGGTGCTTGCCCACATCTTTCACCACGTGACGGCCACACGCCACGCCGTCGCGCCCGCCGTGCCGACGCTGCGCCTGACGCGACGCGAGATCCACTGCCTTCAGCATGCCGCGCTCGGCCATTCAGCGCCCGCTACGGCGCGCGTGCTGAACCGCTCCGTAGAAACCGTGCGCGGTCACCTCAAGCGTGCGATGGCCAAGCTCGGCGCACACACCATCGCACAGTCCATCGCGATTGCTGCCGCGGGCGGGCTGATCGACGTCGTCCCTCCGGCGACGGTGCCCCCCTGCAAAACAGACCCGATCGGGTCATAGCCGCCGCCGCGCCGTCGCGCCGACGATATGCAGACCTGGACGGCGCACGCAGCCCGTGTGCCGCGGCGGAGGATTACGCGATGAACGGTAGGACACTCCGTGTGGTCGGCGGCACGCTGATCGACGGCACTGGCGGCAAGCCGCTCGAAGACTCGCTGATTCATGTCGTCGACGGACGGATCCGCGCGATCGGGCGCCGCGGCGACTTTCCGGTCATGCCCGAGGGAACGGTCATCGATGCCACGGGCCGTTACGTGCTGCCCGGCTTCATGAACGGCAACGTACACCTGCTCGACGGCATCATGATGATGGGCAAGGGCGGCGTGGAATACCTCGCACGCTTCGAGGGTCGGCTGCACGAGGTGATCGAGGAATCCGCCCAGGTCGCGCTGAAGGGCGGGTGCACGACGGTGTTCGACACCTGGAACGCGCTCATGCCGATTCTCAAGGCACGCGACCGCATCAATGCCGGCAAGGCGGCCGGAGCGCGCATCTTCGCCGCCGGCAACATCGTCGGCATGGGCGGCCCGTTCAGCGCCGACTTCATGATGCAGGCCCGCTCGGTGATCAGCACGACTTTCGCCGACCGCATGGACCGCCTGTTCGACGCCGGCGTCGGACGTTGGCTCAGCACCCTGACGCCCGAGGAGGTGCGACCGCTCATTCGCGACTATCTCGCGCACGGCGTCGACATGCTCAAGGTGGCGGTCAGCGATCATCTGATCGGGCTGCTCGGCTGGAAATCGCCGTATCTCACCTTCTCCGAGCGCGTGTTGCGCGTCATCGTCGAGGAGACCCGGCGTGCCGGCCTGCCACTCCTCACGCACACGCTGTCGGTCGAGAGCCTGAACCTCGCCGTCGAGTTCCAGGCCGACGTGATGATTCATGCGACCATCACGAGCCAGCATCCGATACCGGAAGCGCTGCTCCGACGCATCGTCGACGGCCCAGGCTGGTCGGAAATACAACCGACCACGCACGATTACCAGGATCATCTCGAACTCACGCAGCATCCGTGGACGGGCTATGCCGGCGGCGCGCACGACGAGAATACGCTACGCATGATTCGGGCCGGCGCGAAGATCATCCTCGGCACCGACGCCGGCTGCACCGATCCCGACATCCTTCATGATCTGCCGCCCGAAGAGCTGACCGACCGCCCGTGGACCCTCGGTGCGGACCACATCGTGTGGATGAAGGCGATGGTCGAGAAGGGCATGAGGTCGATGGACGCGATCCAGGCATGCACCGCGAACGTCGCCAAGGCCTATCGCCAGGATCGCGACTACGGCACTCTCGAAGTCGGCAAGGTCGCGGATCTGCTCGTCGTGCACGACGATCCGCTCGCCGACGTGACGAACGCATCGAAGCTTGTCGCGGTGATCAAGGACGGTGTACCCGTCGATATCGGGCGACTGCCCGATCCGCCGCTCGTCACACGCTATCCGCGCGATGCGGATTTCTCGCGCGAGTGATCATTCGCGCGTTCAGCCGCGCAGCATCGCCAGCACTTCGGCCAGCCGCTCGAGTCCCGCCTCGTTCCACGGGTGCGGGATCACGGACAGCTGCGTGCAGCCCGCGGCCGCGTATTCGGCGCAGCGATCGGCGATCTGCTGCAGCGAGCCGGCGAAAGGCACGGCGGTCGGGATGACGCCGTACGGGCCGTCGCTGAAATTGACGGCGACGGTCGCGCTCTGCGTCAAGCTCGCCGGATCGCGGCCGTGGCGTTCGCAGGCGAGACGGATCGGCGCCCAGGCCGCGCGATAGGTGGCCAGCGCGCAGTCGCCGAAGGCGATCATGCAGTTCCACAGATCCGCATGCTGGGCGACGAGGCGCGACATGCGCGGCTTGCCCTGCAGCGTGCCGATGAGGATCGGCGGCGCGCCGCTCGCGGCCCGCGGCAGCAGCTCGGCGTTCTCGACGCGCACGAGCTCGCCGGCATAGCTGACGCGCTCGCCGCGCAGCAGGGGCTTCACGATCTGCAGCGCTTCCTCGAAGCGGCTGACGTGGCGCTCGAAGTCGAAGCCGTAAGCGCGATGCTCGGACACGAAGTCGCCCGCGCCGAGGCCGAGGATCAGACGTCCTTCGCTCAAATCGGCGACATTGTCGGCCATGCGCGCGAGCAACGCGGGATTGCGGAAGCCCGTGTTCGACACCAGCGTGCCGAGCGCGATGCGCGAGGTGACGGCCGCGACGGCCGCCGCCGCGGTCCAGCATTCCCACTGCCCGCCCATCACGCCGGCCCATTCGTCCGGCAGCGTGATGCCGACCGCCTGGAAGTCCAGGTAGGGCTCGAAGTAGAGATGATCGGTGAACCACAGGCTGTCGAGCCCGAGCGCCTCGGCGTGACGCGCGAAGGCGAGGACCTGTGGCATGGTCGCGGTCGCGCCGGCGTACGAGCCGGTCCACAGCGGCAGGAGCACGCCTATCTTGATCGCTGCGATCTGCATGGCCGGTTTCCTCCTGCGCGGACCGCGAGCGGCCGGCGCGACACTCGTGCGCAGCGCTGCCTCGGGCAGCGTGGCTCAGACCAACTCTCCGCTCTCCCGCTGCATCGCATACAGCCGCGCGTAGGCGCCGCCGCGCGCGATCAGCTCGCGGTGCGTGCCCTGCTCGACGATGCGGCCGTGCTCGATCACGACGATGCGATCGGCGCCTTCGATCGTCGACAGCCGGTGCGCGACGATCAGGCAGGTGCGGCCTACGCGCAGCCGCCCCAGCGCATCCTGGATGCGGCGCTCCGAATCGGCGTCCAGCGCCGAGGTCGCCTCGTCGAGGATCAGGATCGGCGCGTCCTTCAGCAGCGCGCGCGCAATCGCGAGCCGCTGGCGCTGGCCGCCGGAGAGCCGCAGACCGTCGTCGCCGATCGGCGTGTCGAAACCCTCGGGCAGCGCAGCGACGAAATCGGTGACGTGCGCGGCTTCCGCCGCGGCGAGCACGCGCTCGCGCGGCAGCGTGCGCAGCGCACCGTAGGCGATGTTGTTGTAGATGGTGTCGTTGAACAGCACCACGTGCTGGCCGACATAGGCGATCGCCGCGCGCAGCGACTCCAGCTTCAGCGTATCGGTCGGCTGGCCGTCGACGCACACGTGGCCGGCCTGCGGCAGGTAGAAGCGCGGCACGAGGTTCACGAGGCTGGTCTTGCCGCCGCCCGAAGGCCCGACGAAGGCGACGGACTCGCCGGCCGCGATGTGCAGATCGATGTCGTCGAGCACCTGCTTCTCGCCGTAGGCGAGCGACACGCCTTCGAAGCGGATCTCCCCGCGCGCATGGCCGAGCTCGGCGCTGCCGCCGGCCGGTTCGGCCGGCTCGTCGACGAGGCCGAAGATGCTCTCCGCCGCGGCGAGCCCGCGCTGCAGGTATTCGTTGACGCTGGTCAGGCGCTTGACCGGCGGCAGCAGCATCGCGGTGGCGGTGACGAAGGACACGAAGTCGCCGCGCGTCATGCTGCCGGCCGCGGACTCGCGCAGCGCGAACACCATCATCATGCCGATGCCGAGCGCAATCACCATCTGCACCGCGGGCTCCGTCGCCGCGCTGGTCGCGACGACCTTCATCTGGAACTTGCGCGCGTTGTTGATCGCGCGATCGAAGCGCGCGGCCTCGTAGTCCTGGCCGCCGAAGACCTTCACGTCGCGATGGCCGCCGATCGCTTCCTCGGCGACCGCGTTGACCTCGCCCATCGAGCCCTGCAGGCGCCTGCTCATTTCGCGCAGGCGCTGCGACACGCGCCGGATCAGCCACGCGATCGGCGGCCCCAGTACGAGCAGGAACAGCGCGAGCCGCCAATTGAGCCAGGTCAGATAGGCGAGCAGCGCGACGATCACGACCGAGTCCTTGACGATCACCGTCACGCAATGCGTCGCCGCCTGCGCGACCTGCGTGACGTCGAAGGTGAACTTCGACACGAGCTCGCCCGCCGTGCGCTGATCGAAGAAGCGCGCCGGCAGCGCGACGAGCCTGCGGAACATCCTGCCGCGCAGGTCCATCATCACGCGCTGCGCGACGGCCGCGAGGCCCACCGACGCGACATAGCTCATCACGCCGCGCGCAGCGAACAGCGCGACCAGCGCGAGCGGGATCACGAAGGACAGCCTGCCGAGCTCGGCGCCGAACTCGTGATCGACCAGATGACGCAGCAGCGCCGGCAGGATCCATTCGGTCGCCGCAAGCGCCGTCATGCCGAGCAGCGACCACAGAAAGATGACGCGATGCGGTTTCGCGTGCGACAACAGTCGCAGATACAGCACGGTGCTGCGGGAAGCGGACTTCATCGTCCTACTATGCCGGCAGGTCGGCGCGAATGCACTCGTCGTGCCTTGGGGATATGCCGGTTGAATCTGGCCACGGAGGACACGGAGGGCACGGAGGAAGAAAAGGATTGATGGGAATTTCCGCTGCGTCTGCGCCCATCGTCGCTACTTCATTGCGGAGCCGCCGGCTCAATCAATCTCTTCCTCCGTGCCCTCCGTG
>JBFWSI010000257.1:0-5922 GCA_050248455.1 Gammaproteobacteria bacterium
CCCCCCCCCCCCCCCCCCAGTGCGCGCCCCCGCCGCCCCCCCCCCAGCCCCAGACCCCACGCCGCACCGGGCGCGCCATCGGCCCGCAGACCCCCGAGCGGGTGACCTTGTCGATCTATCGCACCGGCCAGTCGCTGACGGCCTTCGAGCTCGAAGCGGCGATGTCGACGCAGAACGCGATCAGTCGGCAGGTCGCGCGTGCCATCGCGCCGTACGACGTGCTGCTGACACCGGCCCTCGTGCGCGACGTGGCGAAGATCGGCGAGCTCGATCAGAACGCCGCGGACGTCGACATGCGCGAGTGGTGGCGCCAGATCATCGAGCACTACAGTCCCTTCACGCCGCTGTTCAACACGACCGGCCAGCCGGCCGTCATGCTGCCCCTGTGGCAGGCGCGGAGCGGGCTTCCGCTCGCGATGCAGTTCGTCGGCAGGCCCGGCGACGAGGAGACGCTGTACAGCCTGGCGGGAGAACTGGAGCAAGCGCTGCCGTGGCGCGGGCGGCGGCCGCGGTGCTATGCGTGATCGGCGACGCAACGAGCGTCGCCATCTTCGCCGTGTCGTAGCAGGACGGATATGTCGGTCGCAGTCGTTGGCATGGGATCTGCACCCGTGACCTGAGCATGGGATACCGATCGAGGAGCCGTGCGGCGATAGCCCGCACGATTCAGCTCGCCGCCAGCGCGCTTCGCGCGAACGCGAGATCGGCCACGAGCTCGCCGAGCGCGCGGCGACGCTCGTCGGGGTCACGGATGCGCAACAATGCCGACGGATGCACGGTCGCGGTCACGCGCGGCGCCCAGGCCGACTCGGCGAAGCGACCGCGCGCGGCCGACACGCGCACGTCTCGGCCCAGCAGCGCGCGCACGGCCGTGCCGCCGAGGCAGACGAGCACTTCGGGCGCCACGAGCGCGATCTCGAGCTCGAGCCACGGCAGGCAGGCGGCGACCTCGCTCGCGGTCGGCGTGCGATGCAGGCGGCGCCGCCCACGCGGCTCCCACTTGAAGTGCTTGACCACATTCGTCACGTACGCGTCGGTGCGCTCGATGCGCGCGGCCGCGAGCGCTTCGTCGAGCAGCCGTCCGGCCGGACCGACGAAGGGCTTGCCGGCCCGATCCTCCTGGTCGCCCGGTATCTCGCCGACGAGCATGAGCCGCGAGCGCCTCGGCCCCTCGCCGAACACGGTCTGCGTCGCATGCTCCCAGAGGGGGCAGCCGCGGCACGCGGCCGCAGCGTCCCGCGCGGCGGTGAGCGATGATGGATGCGACGGCAGGAAATCGGCCGCCGAAGTCGCGATCTCGCCCCGGCGTACCGGACGGCGCGGCGCTGCGTGATTCGTCGAACGGGCTGTCATGGCCATCCCTCTCAGCGTCAAGAGCCACTACTCCGCAGGACAGGGTGTGGCGAGCGTGGAGACGCTCGTGGCGCGGGCCGCCGCGCTCGACTTGCCTGCGCTCGCGCTCGCGGACGTCGACAGCCTCTCCGCTCAACCGCTCTTTCACGCTCTGTGCCAAGCGCACGGCATTCGCGCGATCTCGGGCGTCGAGCTGCGAGGAAGCGCTGCCGACGGATCCACGCGCATCGTCGCGCTCGCGCGCGACGCGGCCGGCTACCGTAGCCTCTGCCGCATCGTGAGCCGGCGTCGTGGCGGCGCGGGGACGCCGGCCGAGCAGCGCGCGGCGCGCGATCCCGTCGCGGCCGTGGCCGCGCACGCCGACGGTCTCTTCGTGCTCGCGAGCGACGCACCCACGCTCATGCGCCTCGTCGAGTCCGGACGCATGGAGCGCGCGAGCGTACGGGTACTGCTCAGGCGTCCGCGCGCCGACACTGCGGAGCCGGCGCTGCTGGCCGCTGCGGCCGCACTCGGCATCGGCGTCGTTGCCGACGGCGCGGCTGCGCTGTCGCATGCCGAGGACGAGCCGCTGGCGCTCGTCGTCGCCGCGATCGGGCGCGGCGTCGCTGTCGGCGAGGAGCTCGTCGTCTCAGCGGCCGAGCGCGCGGCGCGCCGACCCGGCCCGCTCGTCGACGGATCCGGGCTCTTCGCGGACGCGCCGGACGCCGTCGAGGCATCGCGCCGGCTCGCAGCCGAGTGCGACTTCGTGCTCGCGCGCGGCGCGCCCGTGCTGCCCGGCGCCGAGACCTTCGAGCGCACACCGCAAGTCGAGCTCGCCGCGCGCTGCGAGCGCGCGCTCCGTGAGCGCCGCGCCCGCGGCGTAGCCACCGCGGCCGATGCGACGCGTCTCGCCGAGGAGCTCCGAGTGATTGCGCAGCTCGGTTACGCGGGCTATTTCCTGGCCGCGGCAGAGATCGCGGCCGAGGCGCGTGCGCTCGACATTCCGCTCGCGCCGCGCGGTTCCGCCGTCGGCTCGCTGGTCGTGCACCTGCTCGGCATCTCGACGCTCGATCCGCTCGCGCACGGCCTCGTGTTCGAGCGCTTCCTGCACGCTGCCCGAGTGGCGCCGCCCGACATCGATCTCGATGTGTGCTCGCGTCGGCGCGACACGCTCCTCGAGCGTTGCTATGCGCGTTTCGGCCGCGACCGCGTCGCGCTCGTCGGCGCGCATCACCGCTACGGCTTGCCCGGCGCCTTGCGTGCAGGGCTGGGCGCCGTCGGCGTGGCGGCCTCGCAAATCGAGCGGCTCGCAGAGGCGCTCGCGGATGACGACGACGCCGCGAGGATATTCACCGACGAACGGCTCGGGCGCCTGCTGCCGTGCCGGCGCGAGACGCTAGAGGTGGCGCTCGAGCTCCGCGGTGCGCCGCGGCTCCTTGCCCTGCATCCGGGCGGCACCGTGATCGCGCCCGTCGCGATCGACGCGTTCGTCCCCGTCGAGCGCGCGGCGCGCGGCTTCACGGTGGCCCAGTACGACGCAACGGCGATCGAAGCCACGGGGCTCACGAAGCTCGACCTCCTCGGCAATCGGCTGCTGACGCAGCTCGCCGACACGCTCGAGCTCGTGGGACCGGGCGCGACGGCGCGACGGGCGCTCGCCGACATCGCGCCCGACGACGCAACGACGCTCGCCGCGCTAGACCGCGCCGATACGATCGGCTGCTTCCAGGTGGAGACGCCGGCGCTGCGCGCCTTGCTGAAGCAGCTGCCGATCCGGCGCCTCGAGGACTGCGCCGCTGCGCTGGCGCTCGTGCGCCCGGGAGCCGGGGCAGGCGCGGTCAAGATCGAATACTTGCATCGCGCCCATGCGCGGCCCGATTGCGAGCCTCGGGCCGGAACGGATCCGATCTTCGACGAGCTGCTCGGCGACACGCACGGGCTCATGCTCTACGACGAGGACCTGCTGCGCATTCTGCGCCGCGCGGCCGGCCTGTCGCTGGCCGAAGCCGACCAGCTCCGTGCGGCGCTCATCGAGGCGGGGCCTCGCGAGCGCGAGGCGCTCGAGCTCGAGTTCAAACGCCGGGCGGCCGCGCACGGCCGGGCCGATGCCGCAGGCCCGGCGTGGCGGAACGCGGCGCAGTTCGCCGCCTACTCGTTCTGCAAGGCCCACGCGCTCGCCTATGCGCTGATGGCATTTCAAGCCGTGTATCTGAAGCAGCATCATGCCGTGGAGTTCGGCTGCGCGCTGTTGAGAAGCTACGGCGGCGCCTATCCGATGAGGACCGTCGCGGCCGATCTCGTGCGTCACGGCGTCACGGTGCTCGGTCCGTCGGTGAATCGCTCAGGCGCCGACACCTGTCCGGAAGACTGCGCCAGCGGCGCGCGCGCGATTCGGATCGGACTCGAACACATCAAGCACCTCACGCACCGTTCGAGCAGCGCGATACTCGCGCGCCGCGCTCAATCCGGCCGGTTCGCGACGCTCGAGGAGCTGCTCGGGCAAGTGCCGCTCGGCCGCCGCGAGCTGGCGGCGCTGCTGCGCTCGGGCGCGTGCGACGAGCTCGCCCCTCTGTCTGCCGACACTTACCCCGATGCCCACGAAGCGTTCCTGCGCGGAGAGCGGCCGACGACCGCGAGCGCCTCGGCGGGCCGACACCGGGCGAGCCTGTTACGACGCCTCCAGAACGAGCTCGAGTATCTCGGCATGCACCTCTCGGCGCATCCGATGGCAGTGCTGCGGCCCGATGCCGAGCGCGAGAGCTGCCTGACTTCCGCTGAGATCGACGAAGCGCCGGACGGAAGCCGCGCGCGCTTTGCGGGCATCGTCGCGGCAAGCCGCCGGCACACGAGCGACACCGGCACGGGGCGGCGCACGCTGTTCCTGACGCTCGAGGACGAGCACGGCCTCGTCGATGTCGTGATCGCGCCGCCGCGCTACGCCGAGTTCGCGCCCGGCGTCACGGCGCCGGGCCCCTATCTCGTCGCCGGCATCGTATGCCGCGACTACGGGCGCACGACCGTCGCCGTCGACACGCTGTGGCCGTTCCACGAGCGCGCGCGGCGC
Source organism: Gammaproteobacteria bacterium (assembly GCA_050248455.1). GTDB lineage: Bacteria > Pseudomonadota > Gammaproteobacteria. The sequence continues at coordinate 4,397 of JBFWSI010000257.1, forward strand.
CGCACGACCAGCCGCGCATGACGCGAGGCTTCATCCTTCCGACTGGCACGACCGTGACGTTGTAGATTTTGCAGCGGCATGAGCACCATCTGCTCGCCCGGGCTATCGAGCCGCTTTCCGCACCTCGCCGTGCGCTTTCTGCAAATCCACTCGCACGAGGGCCGCCGCGAACCGCGCGAAGTCGCGACGGGACACGAGTTTCGCGAGCGCTTGCGGACAACGCGCCAATCCCAGGCGGGCTGCGCTCCTCTGCACGCGCGCGTCCGCATAGGGATAGGCCTCGTGCCATACCGTCTGCACCTCGCGCAGGAAGATGTCGGCACCGACGTCGCCGATGCCGCTGAATTGCATCAGCAGCTGCTTCTCGCGCGCCGGATCCCGCCCCGCTTCCTCGCGCAGCCTGCGCAGATCGCCGCCGTAGACGTCCAGCAGCCGCTGCGCCGTGTCGCCCAGCATGGTCGAGGTGCGTTCGTCGTAACGCTTGTACCCGTGGCGGGTGAGGACATTGACTCGCCTCTGCCAGGTGGCATCCGCCATCTTGCGCGGCGTCGTGAGCCCCGACTCGATGAGTGCACGCGCGGCGCGCATCGCATTGCCGGCCGCGATGCGCGCGCTCAGCAGGAGCGACATCGACAGCAGCTGGAACAGCGGAGCCGGCGTATTTCTGAGCGGTACCAGGCCCAGCTCTTGCGCGTAGCTCTGGCCGTAGCTGTCGAGCAGCACCTTGACCAGCTTCCTGGGCGACGTGTCGGCCATGATCCGTTCCCCGGTCGATGCAGACAACGCGGTCGAAGCAGTCCTCAATCGGGCAAAATCCGCGCCACGACAAGCGCAATTTTGCATGCCTCGCCCAGCGCCGTTACCTCCTTCCGCAAGCCACGCAGAGTCGAGATCCACGCTTGCGATGACTCGTCGTCAACGGGACATGCCGCTGGCGCCGGCCCTCGTACGCGGCGTGGCGAAGATCGGCGGCAGCGATCGGAACGCCGCGGACATCGACATGCGCGAAAGGCGGCGCGGGCTCAGGAGAGCTGGCACAGACGCTGCCGTGGCTCGGGCGGCGGCCGGCGCGAGCGCGTATCGCCCTCATACCGGCGTGGGCGGTGGCATGGCGCGGGTTCGATCGAGCGGCCCGAGGGCCACGGCTGCACGACACCTCGCAGCAGCCATGGCCTCGGAAGCGTCGATTACGACACCTGTGCGGCGTGCGCCTCCGAGCCTTCGCCCATGCCCTGCGCGGGCGCCGGCGCAGCACCTGCGCGGACGCACTCCTCGATGCGGCGGCCGATCTCCGCATCGACGTTCTTCCAATAGTCGATGGCGCGCTCCAGCACGGGCGATCGCACGCCGCCGAGCAGGCTGCCCGCGACGGTCTCCACGAGCCGCGCGCGCTGCGCGTCATCGAAGACTTTGCGCACGAGGATCCCGGCCTGCGTGAAGTCGTCATCATCGCGCCTCAGCGTATAGGCACTGCGAACCATCTCGCCGTCGGCTTCCCAGCCGTCCGCGACGGGCCCGGTTGTATC
>JBFWSI010000258.1:0-5895 GCA_050248455.1 Gammaproteobacteria bacterium
ACGCCGCGCGACTAAGTCGACGGCAGCCGCGTCGACAGCGTCGCCGACGAACCGCGCCTGCTGCCCGGCATCAACGCGATCGGCGTCACCTACGACTACGCGCGCGAAGAGCAGCAACGCGCGGTGGCCCGTGCGCGCGCCCGGCGCGGCGGCCACGAGATCAACCGCTTCCTGCACATCGTGCAGACACCCGAGGATCTGCTCGCGAAGCTCGAGTACGTGCGGCTCGTATGCCAGGAAACGGGTTGCGCGATGCGCTACCTGACGATGGACGGCCTGAACGCGCTGTTCCAGACCACGCATCGGCTGGATGCGGCCGGCGGCGGCGACTATCACGCGCGCTTCCTCGCCTGGCTCGACGAAGTGCAGGCCCGCGATCTGACCGTCGGCATCGCGATGACGGATGCGAAGGGCGATCGCAGCCTGCGGCCGCACCAGCAGGCGAATCGGGATGCCTACGTGCACGTCGTCGAGCGCCGCGCCGACGGCGTCCTCATCTCCGGCACCAAGGCGATCGTGACCTCGGCGCCCTATGTGCACGAGCTGATGGTGCTGCCCGGTCGCGCGATGACGGCCGCGGACGGCGCCTTCGCGATCGCCTGCGCGGTGCCGATCGATGCCGAGGGCCTGACCATCGTCGCCCGCCCCGCCGGTCGCCCGGGCGTCTCGCGCGCGCCGTTCAGCGCGCGCTACGGCCAGACGACGGGCGTGTGCCACTTCGAGCGCGTGTTCGTGCCGTGGTCGCGCGTCTTCCTGTGCGGCGAGCACGCCGATTCCGAATTCCTCACGCGCTCCTATGCGACGCATCATCGCCACACCTGCATCGCCGCGCGCGCGGGTTTCGGCGATCTGCTGATCGGGGCCGGTGCGCTGATGATCGACGCCAACGGCCTGGATCCCGAACGGCACGGCCATCTGCGCGACGCGCTCGTCGAGCTGATCAAGATGGTCGAGGCAATCTATGCCTGCGGCGTGGCGGCCTCGGTCTACGCGACGCGCGACCCGGCCGGCAATCTGGAACCGGAGGCGGTGTTCTCGAACATCGGCAAGCTGCTGCTCGCGACGCAGATCTACGACATGCACAGGATCGCGCATCAGGTCTCGGGCGGCCTCGTCGTCGCGCTGCCGGGACCGGAAGATGAGCACAATCCGGAGACGCGCGCCGATCTCGCCGCCGTGCTCGCCGGCCGCGCCGACTTCCCCGCCGCACGCCGCGCCGAGGTCGCGCGCTTCATCGAAGATTTGACCGCCTCGGATGCGGGCGGCTGGATGTCCGTCATCAGCCTGCACGGCGGCGGCTCGCCGGAAGCGATGAAGCGCGAGATCTACCGCCGCTACCCGGTCTACGAACGCCGGCAGATGGTCGAGAAGCTGATCGAGCGCGGCGTGCTCGCCGACGGCGCACCCAAGAGCGCGCAGCCCGGCCAGTGCTGCGACGAAGGCTGCGTCACGCCCAAGCCGATCTCCTTCGTTCCGCGCCGCGTGCCGGGACGGGATTGAGCGGCCTGCCTTAGAATCCGGGGCGCCTGCGCTATCTGAAACGCGCTGAATCTAGCCACGGAGGACACGGAGGGCACGGAGGAAGAGATGGATTGGGGCTGCGCCTCCGTGACTCGATTCCGATTGTTCGCGCCGGCGCTGCGGAGGCGCCGAACAATCTTTTCTTCCTCCGTGTCCTCCGTGGCTATATAGCTGAGCGTAAATGCGCTCCACTGGCTGTTCGATAGCGTATGCCCGTGTAGCAACCTCCGACGTCATGCCCGCGCAAGCGGGCATCCACGCACTCCCCCGGCGTCCAATAAAGATCGCCCGACGGAGACCTTCTCGTCAGGCGTGGATTCCCGCCTGCGCGGGAATGACGGCAATCGACACGCACTGGAGCGTATTTACGCTCAGCTATATAGATTAATCGGCATCGCAGCCCGCACCGGGTTACGAATTCCGCGGCACCGGCGCGCGGTTCAACAGCACGAGCCCCGCGATTACCAGTGCGCCGCCGGCGACGAGCGCCATCGTCGCCTGCTCGCCGAGGATCAGCGCGGCGAGCAGCACACCGAAGATCGGCACCAGATTGATGTAGGCGCTGGTGCGCATCGCGCCCAGCTGATCCACGCCCTGATAAAACCACAGGAAGCCGAGCGCCGAGCTGATGCAACCCGCGAAGACCGTCATGCCCCAGACGGCGGGATCGCGCAGCAGCGCGCCGAGCACGTCGGCGTCGAGCAGCACGCAGGGCAGCAGCAACAGGGTGCCGCACAGCGAGGCGTGATAGGTCACGACCAGCGGCGAGTAACGCTCGAGCAGCGGCCGTCCCAGCACCGAGTACGCCGCCCAGCTCGCCGCGGCCCCGAGCACCAGCCACTCGCCGCGCCCGAGCGCACCGGCCAGCAACAGCGCGGGACGGCCGTCGGTGACGACGATCGCGGTGCCGGCGAGGCCGGCGACGAGCCCGAGCATCGACAGCAGCGGCGGCAGACGCCGCAGCAGCACGATGTCGATCAGCGCGATCATCATGGAGATGCTCGCGAAGATCACGTTCGCGCGATTGGCCTGCACGTATTCGACGGCGACCAGCGTCAGCACGTTGTGGAGGAAGATGCCCGTGAGCCCGAGCAGCGTGAAATCACGCCAGTCCCGTGCGCTCAGGCGGACCGTGAGCGCCGCGCCCGGCATCATGCGCAGCACCAGCCACAGCGCCGTCGTCGCGATCACGAAGCGCCCGAAGGCGAGCGCATAGGGTGCCTGGTAGATCGCGAGCATGCGGCCGAAGATTGGTGTCAAGGCCCAGAACGTCGCGGCCGCGACGAGCTTCAGGTGTATCGAACGCGCCGCCACGGGATCGTTTTTCCGGGAATCTGCGACCAAACCGATACGATAGCGGTTTGGTCGGCTAAAGTCCGCCCTGCCCGACGCCGATGTGCCCAGCATGAGCCCTTCAGTCAGTGCACGAATCGACGCGACGGCCGCCGCCGCGTCGGCGCGCGAGCCGCTCGCCTGGCGCGGCGTGCTCAGCGCCGCGACGCCGGGAGTGGCCTTCGACACCTTGCCGGGCGCGCAACTGGCAATCGACTGCGACGGTCGCGTCGTCGCCGCGACGCCCGGTGCGGCGCGCCTGCTGGGTCGCGAGCTCCACGAACTGCGCGATCGTCCGCTCGCGCAGCTGCTGCCGGCGCTCGCGCTCGTCGAAGCCGGCGCCGAAAGCGGTGAGACGCGGGCCGTGCATCGTGGCGGCGAAGTCCTGCACCTGCGCTGGCACTTCGGTCCCTTCGATCGCACTTTGGGTCTGCAGGTCCTGATGCTGCAGGATCTCGGCGACACCCATGCGCTGGAACGCGAGCTCGCGCGGTCGCGCCAGCAGGTCGCGCACCTGCAGAAGGAGTTCGAACGCTTCGCCTACGTCGCGTCGAACGATCTGCAGGAGCCGCTGCGGATGGTGGCGAGCTTCACCGAGCTGCTGGCGCGACGCTATCGCGATCGGCTCGACGAGCAGGGACAGGAATTCCTCCATTTCGCCCACGACGGTGCGCGTCGCATGCGCGGGCTGCTGAACGCGCTGTTCGAGTATTCGCGGCTCGGCGCCGAAACCCTGCCGCTGCAGGTCGTCGATCTGTCGCGCGTGCATCACGAAGCCGCGCGCAGCCTGAGCCTCGCGCTGCACGACGCCGGCGGCACGATCGTCACCGCGCCGCTGCCGACGGTCGGCGGGCAGCGCGCGCATCTGCGCACGCTGTTCTACCAGCTGCTGTCGAACGCGATCCGCTTTCGCGCACCCGAGCGCACGCTGCGCGTCGAGATCTCCGCAACGCGCGTCGACGCCGCGTGGCAGCTCTGCTTTGCCGACAACGGCAGCGGCATTCCGGTCGAGTATCGGTCGCGCGTGGTCGCGATGTTCCAGCGCCTGCCGCGCGATCGCCGGCAGCCGGGCGCCGGCATGGGCCTCGCGCTGTGCCGGAAGATCTGCGAGCTGCAGGGCGGCACCCTCGCCGTCGAGGCGAACACGCCGGTCGGCACGCGCATCGTCATCACCTGGCCCGACGCCCCGCACTGAGCGGGCGTTTTCCTGCTCAGGCCGCGACGGCGGCGCAGTCCCTCAGCGCCGCGCGAAACTCCTCGAAGGCCGACTCGAGCGCCGCCAGTATCCGGCGCAGTTCCTCACCCCCGGCTTTGTCGGCGTCGCGGCAGAGCGCGGCCAGCCGCGCGGCACCCAGGTTGGCCGCCGCGCCGTGCAGCGCATGCGCAGCGTGCCGCGCGGCCGTCAGATCGCCGCCGGACAGCGCGACCGCGAGACTATCGATCTGCTGTCGCCCGTCGCGGCGGAAGCGAACACACAGCGCGTCGAACTCCTCGGCGCCGAGCAGCGCCGCGAGCTCCTCGAACTTGCGCCGATCGATGGCGGCGCCGGCGAGCGGCTCGGGCGCGCAGCTCGGGCAACTCGCCGGCGCCGCGTCCGGCGCGCGCGACCAGCGGTGGAGCACGCGCTCGAGATCGCTCAGCAGCACGGGCTTGGCGAGATAGTCGTGCATGCCGTGCGCGAGACAGCGATCGCGATCGGTGCTCGCGGCATTCGCCGTCATCGCGATGATGCGCGGGCCCTCGCCCGGCAGGTAGCGCGCGCGAATCAGCGCGGTGGTCTCGAAGCCGTCCATTCCCGGCATCTGGCAGTCCATGAACACGATGTCGAACTCGGTGCTGCCGACGGCATCGAGGGCGGCGCGGCCGGACTCCACGAGCTGGGCCTCGATGCCGAGCTTGGCGAGCATGCCGGCGGCGACCTTGAGATTGGTGACGACGTCGTCGACGACGAGCACCTTCGGCGCCGCGCGCGCGTCACGCTGCGCCGGGCCCGCAGGCCGTGCACGCGACGTCGTCATCGCCAGCGACGCCATCGCGTCCGGCGCGAGCGCGTCGCCGAGGATGCGCAGCACGTGCGCTTCGCGCAGCGGCTTGGTCAGCAGACCCTGGACGCCGAGCACGCGCAGCTCCTCGCTGCCCGCGCGACGCCCGAAGGGCAGCATCGCGATCATGGGCAGTCCGGCGCACTGCGGCAGCCGGCGCAGGCACGCAATCTCCCGTCCGTGGCCCTGCAGATCGCCGCTCACCGCCAGGATCACGAGATCGGGCGGCGCCTGCGCGGCGTCGAGCGCAGCGCCGAGCTCGCGCCGATCGCGCACGACCTCGACGTCCGCGCCGTGCATCCGCAACAGCGCCGCGCCGGCTGCGGCGACGACTGCGACGGGCTCCTGCAGCAGGATGCGCCGCCCGGCCAGCAGCGGCGGGCCTTGCTCCTGATCCTCCGCGACGTCGACCAGCGGCAGCTCGAAGGCGAAGCGGCTGCCGCGACCGGGCTCGGACTCGAGCTCGAGATGCCCACCCAGCAGTTCGACGAGCTGGCGCGTGATGCCGAGGCCGAGTCCCGTGCCGCCGTAGCGGCGCGTCGTCGAATCGTCCGCCTGGCGGAACGGCTCGAAGATCGCCTGCTGCCGTTCGCACGGAATGCCGATGCCGGTGTCCGCGATCTCGAAGCGGATACGCTCGCCGCCGGCCGGCGCGAGCCTCAGCAGCACGTGCCCGCGCTCGGTGAACTTGACGCCGTTGTCGAGCAGGTTCAGCAGCACCTGGCGCAGGCGCGCCGGATCGGTCTCGACCCGCCGCGGCAGTCGCGCGTCCCAGCGCAGCACGAGCTCGATGCCGCGCTGGTGCGCGCGCTCGGCGAGCATGTCGACGACGTCCTCGGCGACGGCGCGCAGCGTGCAGGCCGTGCGCTCCAGCCGCAGCGCCCCTGCCTCGATCTTGGAGAAGTCGAGCACGTCGTCGATCAGCTCGAACAGCGTGCGGCCGGACTTCACGGCCACGTCGACGAACTCGCGCTGCTCCTCGCTCAAGCGCTCGCGCTCG
>JBFWSI010000259.1:0-5885 GCA_050248455.1 Gammaproteobacteria bacterium
CGCCCAAGGCCGCGGTGACGATGCCGACGGGCAGCTCGGCCGGCAGCACGGCGGTGCGCGCAATCAGATCGGCGCCCATCAGCAGCATCGCGCCGAGCAGCGCCGCGGCGGGCAGCAGCAGGCGGTGATTGGGGCCGACGATGAAGCGCGCGATGTGCGGCACGACGAGACCGACGAAGCCGATCAGACCCGAGACGGCCACGCTCGCGCCGACCCACAGGCTGGTGCCGAGCACGAGCCGGCGCTTCGCGCGCTCGACGTCGACGCCGAGATAGAAGGCGTCGCGCTCGCCGAGCACGAAGGCATTGAGCGGGCGCGCGGCGCTGAAGAACGCCGTCGCCGCCAGGGCCGCCGCGACGAGCACGGGCAGGACCGTCGGCCAGCTCGCACCGGCGAGGCTGCCCAGGGTCCAGAACGTGAAGTCGCGCAGCGCCGTGTCGTCGGCGACGAACAGCAGGAAACCCAGTGCGGCGCCGCCGACGGCATTGATCGCGATGCCGACGAGCAGCAGCAGCGCGACGTCGTAACCGCCCGCGCGCCCGGCGACGGTGAGCGCGAGGCGGCACACCAGCAGCGCGCCGCCGAAGGCGCACAGCGGCACCAGCCAGGGGCCCGCCGCGGAGGCGCGCGGCGCGAACACGACGATCGCGAGGCCGGCGGCGACGGCGGCGCCCGTCGCGATGCCGAGCAGGCCGGGGTCGGCCAGCGGGTTGCGAAACATCGCCTGCAGGCTGACCCCGCCCAGCGCGAGCCCGGCGCCGATCGTCGCCGCCAGCAGCACGCGCGGCAGCCGGATGCTCGTCAGCACATCCCAGGGCAGCGACGGCGCGTTCGCGTCGAACAGCGCGTGCCAGTCGAGCCGGAAGCCGCCGAAGGCAATCGCGGCGATGAGGACCGCGAGCGTCGCGGCGGCTAGGGCCGCGACCCGCCAGTGGCCGGGAAACGCGAGCGGCGGGCGCAAGGCCGCGGACTCGACGAGGCTCATCGCGCCGAGTCCATCCGGCTCGCGATCTCGACGAGTCCGGCGGGCAGGCGCGGGCCGAAGCCGAGCACCGCGAGATCGTCGACGGCGATCACGTGCTGCGCATCGAGGCCGCTGGTCGCGAGGCCGGGCAGCGCGAGCACGGCGTCGGGTCCGCCGAGCGCGGTGAGCGAGCGCGCCGACACGAGCACGAACTTCGGTGGGTGTCCCGCGAGCGCCTCGGCCGACACCGGCGCATAGCCGTGGTGGTCGGCGAACAGGTTGTGCGCGCCGAGCAGCGCGATCAGCGCGTCCGCCGCCGTGTCCTTGCCCGCCGCCATCAAGCCCTGCGGGCCCGCGCTCAACAGGAAGACGACGCCGGGCGACGAAGCAGGCGCCGGCAACCGGCGGCGGGCATCGGCGAGGCTCGTCTCGACGCGCGCCGCCAGCGCCTTGCCCGCCTCGACGCGGTTCAGCGCCGTGGCGATGGTGTCGATCTTGGCGACGATGCCGCTTGCGCTCGGCGCGTCGGGCACGCGCACGACGCGCACGCCGGCCGCGGCGATCCGCTCCAGCACGTCGTGAGGACCGGCGTGCTCGCTCGCGAGGATCAGATCGGGCGACAGCGCGAGCAGCGGCTCTATCGTCAGCGTGCGGAAGTAGCCGACCTTCGGCAGCGCACGCGCTGCTTCGGGCCAGGTGCTGCTGATGTCGGTGGCGACGATGCTCGCGCCGGCATCCAGCGCATAGACGATCTCGGTGATTGCACCGCCCAGCGTCAACACGCGGGTCGGCTCCGCCTGCGCGCGTGGCAGGACGAGCAGCAGCGGCGCGAAGAACAGAACGGCAAGACGAGCTGCGCGGCGACGCGGCAGGCGGCTGGCGGACTTGTACACGTACGATTTCCCTTCTGTTCGCGGGCCCGCTGCCCGCCGAACGTCATCGAGGACCTGTCCTGCAGACAGGCTGGCTTGCAAAACTAAATGCGAATATTTATCATTCGCGAAAATTTAGCAAGCACTCCATGAGCACCGAAGCCAGCAACCGCGAAGTGAAACGCCGTCTGTGCGATCTCTATGACGAGCTCTTCGCGCACGACGGCTACGGCGAAATGAGAGTCGAAATTCGCTTGCTCCGGCGCGGCCAGAAGGAGGTCATCCTCCACTGCGGCAAGCAGCATCGTTTCGTCGTGCCGTTCGAGAGCGTGGCGCGCCCGGCCGTGGACGGCTGAACGGGGCGCCTGCGGAGTCCAACGCGAGGCCTGACAGCAGTCAGGTGTCGCTCCCGCGCGCTCCAGTCCGGGCGGCGGTGGCTGAGCCCTCGATGCCTGTCGGATTGCGCATCGGGGACCGCCGTGCGGCTTGCGGGGCCGCAGGGCGAGATGGGCAATCCGATGCAGCGGAGCAGCCTCTGTGGGAGAGGTGTCTTCGGTTCGATCTGAACAGACGAGGAACCAAAGACATGAACATCTCGAGGAGAGGACTGGGCTCTGCGCTGCTATTGGCGAGCCTTGCCGTCGGAACGGCGCTGAACGCACACGCGGCGTCGACCAGCTTTCAATCGCCGAACACCGCGGCGTGGGGCAACTGGCTGCGCAGCGCGCCGGGCACCTTGTACGTGCACTGGGAAAACTTCAACAACGCCATAGCGGACACCACGCCCGAACGTGCGAACGTGGGGGCGCAATCCGCCACCGTGTATAACCATAACGACGACGCTTTCATCACCAGCGGCGGCAACATCTACAGCTTCTCCGACATCAACGAATTCGACGTATACGTGCAAGCGAAACCCGGCATGTCGGCCGGGCCGCTGACGGTGGCGCTGCAGGTGTCGGTCATCGGCGTCGATTTCGACGACAGTTCGATCAAGCTCAACGATGTCCGCTACACGTCGAAGACCGTGCTCGCGACGGGCAGCGCGTCGGCGCCCGGCGGCAGCGGCGGCACCGGCACCGGCGTCGACAACGAGTACCTCTACGTGTGGCAGAACGTGCAAAACGTCGGCTCGTTCTTCGCCTTCTATCTGAAGGCGCTCGGGACCAGCAACAGCCTCGATGCGCTGTCGATCGACATCGGGCCGATGAAGACCGCGGTGAATCCGCCGCCCGTCGTGAATCCGCCGCCGCCGGTGGTGAATCCGCCGCCCCCGCAACCCGTCCCGCTGCCGGCCAGCCTGCTGCTGTTCGGAAGCGCGCTCGGTGCGTTCGTCGTACGCGCTAGGTCGTCTGCATAGCGCGTCCTGCGCATCGTCGTCCGCGCATCTTCGCGATGCGCGCGCGACGATGCGCCTTTCTATTCCGATATCCGATGAAGCTTGCGATCCCGATGCGCCGGTGCCGGCCGGCCACGTTCGCCCTCCTGTGTGGGCTCTACGTACATTTCATCTCGCCCGCCGCCGCCGAGGATGCGAGTGACGAGGAGACGATCGCCGTCGACGAAGCGGTCGAAGTCATCGGCCGCACCCCGGTGTCGCCGCGGCCGACGGCGGACAGCGCGACGACGATCTCGCGCGAGACGATAGAGCGACGCCAGGCCACCGATCTCTACGACGTCATCGCCGAAAGCGCCGGCGTCGCGATCGACGGCGGGCCGCGCGCGAGCGGCAAGTCGATCAGCATCCGCGGCTTCACCGACAACGAGGACATCATCACGCGCATCGACGGCGCGACGCAGAACTTCGAGAAATACCGCTACGGCTCGAGCCTCGAGCTCGATCCCGATCTGGTGCGCCAGGTCGAAGTGCTGCGCGGCGCGGCGACGATCACCGAGGGTGCCGGCGCGCTAGGCGGCATCGTGCTCGCCGAAACCTTGCGCGCAGCCGATCTGCTGGAGCCCGACCAGCGCTTCGGTGCGCGCGGCCGCGGCGGCTATACGACGAACGACGACGGCAAGCAGGGCTCGCTCAGCGCCTACGGCCGGCCGTGGCGCTGGCTCGATTTGATGGCCAGCGCCACGGCGCGCGAAACGAATTCCTTCGAGCGGCCGGACGGCACGCGGATGCCGAACTCCGCGGAGTCGATCTGGTCCGGGTTGCTGAAGAGCACGCTGCTGTCCGATTACGGCGCCTTCGAAGCGATCCATCGCCGCGGCGACGCCGAACGGCTCGAGCCCTTCGACGCGACCGGCGGTGCGCCGGGCCTGTTCGGCAACGTGCGCCGGCATACCACCGACGCCTCGACGGTGCTGCGCTACAAGTCGGACGGCGGGCCGGACTGGTGGCATGCCGGCCTGACCCTGGGCCATACCGACAAGGAGTTGATCGATTTGCCCGTCGACGCCGACGGCGTGGAGACCGGCATCATCGACGATTCCGACTACGACATCTGGACGCTCGATCTGCGCAATGACTTCGCGCATCAGCTCGGCCCCGTCGGCGGCAAGCTGCGCGTCGGCGTGCAGGGCAACCGCGAGGTGCGCATGGTATTGCGCACGAATGCCAACGGGCGACAAATCAACGATACGCAGCCGCCCGGCGAGAAGATCGCCTGGGGCGCGGTGCTGCTCGAGACCTTGAAATGGGGCGACTTCGAAGCGAACGGCGGCGCGCGCCTGGATCGCTACGACGTACAGGCGAAGGCGACGTCCGCGCAGTTCCTGCGCGCGCAGGGACTCGAAGTCGAGGCCGGCTTCTCGCGGCTGTCGCCGGCCGCGGGCCTGACCTGGACACCTAGACAAGGCCCGTTCAGCGTGTTCTACAGCTACTCGCAGGCCTTCCGTGCACCGCTGGTCGACGAATACTTCACGATGGGCATGCTGAGCCGCTGTCAGTCGTTCTCGCGCTACGTGCAGCAACCCTTGCCGCCTACGCGACCGCCGTCCTTCACCGGCGTGCCGCCGACGCCGCCGGGGCCGCCATCGTCGTTCCCGACCTTCGCGGATTTCCTCGCGGCGCTCGATGCCTTCAATGCAGCGCTCGCGCGTTATCAGGCGGCGCTGGATGCGTTCATAGGCGCGATCGATCGGTTCGTGATCGATCTCGACACTTACATCAACGTCACGTTGCCGGCGCATCAGCGCAACCCGAACGCCGCACAGCACGCGATGTGCGGCGCCGACTACGAGCCGGAGCTGTCGTTCACGCATGAAGTCGGCGCCGCCTACGAGTGGGCGGATCTGCTGTCGCCCGGCGATGCGCTGCGCACACGCCTCGTCCACTACCGGATGCGGGTCGAGCAGCTGCTCGAATCGATCTACCAGGACTCGGTGACGGGCGCGGTCAACCAGTTCGGCGTCGAGCATCGCCGCGGCTACGAGCTCGAGCTCGATTACGCGGCCGAGCGCTGGTTCGCGCAGCTTGCGCTGAGCCTGCTCGAAGGCGAGACCGATCTGCGCTACTTCGACAACAACCGCAACGATCTGGTGGCACGGAACAGCACGGCCGCCGATCGCGGCCCGCAGCCGCTGCACAGCGTGCCGGCCGACCGCCTCAACGTGACGATGGGCCACCGGTGGCCGCTCTGGAATCTCGAGCTCGGCTATCGCCTGCAGGCGGTCGATTCGCGGCTGGTGGTGACGGACACCAAGCCCGGCTGTCCGACCGGCATCTTCGTGCTGCCGGCCTGCAACGTGATCGGCACGCAGAGCGGCTACGTGCTGCACGGCGCCTTCCTGCGCTGGCGGCCGAACTCGCACGTGACCTTGGGCATAACGGGCGAGAATCTCGGCAACCGCGAATACCTGCTCACGGGCTTCGCCGGCGGCCTCGGCGTGATCGCGCCGGGCCGCGACGTGCGCATGAGCATCGCGGTGGAGTATTGAAGCGGACCGACGCCCGTAGCCCGGGTGCAGCGCGCAGCGCGTAACCCGGGATCGAGCCTCGCCGAAGAGCCCAGGTTCGCTGCGCTCATCCGGGCTACGAAGAAAAAACGTTCGGCGCCGTCAGGGAATCTTGAGCTTCTTCTTGAAAGGAGATCCCGAGTTAC
>JBFWSI010000260.1:0-5872 GCA_050248455.1 Gammaproteobacteria bacterium
CCTCGTAGCGGGCGAGCCAGCGCTCGAGCATGCGCTTCAGCAGCTCCGGCGTGCGGCCCTCGAGGCCGACGTCGAGCAGGTTGGTCGCGGCGTCGAACTTCACGCGCGCCATCACCTGCAATGCGGCGAGCGGATCGGCGGCTTTCTCGAGGCTCACGAGCTCGCCCGCGAACTCCTCCGCCACCGCCTGCAGCAGCGGCGTCGCGAGCAGGCGCTGCTGCTCGGTCGCCAGCAGCTGCGCGCTGCGCGTCGGCGCCGCCAGCATCACGGCGCCGGGCGTCGCGGCCTCGCCGATGCCGAGCGGCGCGCTCATCTGCGCGGCGTGCGCCGGTGCCTCGACGAGCAGGGTCGCCGCGCTGCGATAGATCGCGGGCCGCAGCCAGTTCACGGCCAGCGCAATGGCCGCGCCCGCGAGGAACACGGCGAGGAAGACCCGCCAGCGGCGCGCCGGTCCGCGCAGTGGCCGGCCCCCGTCGTCCGGCAGCGGCGCACGGACGGGATCGTAGACGGGCACGGAGCCGGCGACGGTGTTCATGGCTCGCAAGCTTAACAGCCCCGCGAGCGCTGTCGCCGCACGCCAGCGGTCCTGCTTCACAGGCCGTGTGCGCAGCCCGGTGACGACGGTGGCGGCTTGCGTTAACTTGCTCGCAGCACAGGCGGCGCAGACCGCCGCGGGGCGGCCGCCGAGCCGCAATCGCACGCACCGGGCGTCGCGCCGCGACGCACAGCAGAGGGGGTCATCATGCACAAGCATCACGCGGGTCGGTGGACCTACGCTCTTCGTCCAGCCCTGCGCATCCTCGCGCCGCTGTTCGCGGCCGGCCTGGTGCCGGGCGCTGCAGTCGCGGCGAGCCTGGCGGGTACGGTCACGGCCGACGGCAAGCCGGTCGACGGCGCGATCGTCACCGTGTTCGACGGCAAGGGCCGCATGGAATCGGTGTACACCGACAACTCCGGACACTATGCCCTGACCACGCCCTTGGCCGGCAAGGTCGACTTCCGAGTGCGCAAGCGCTATCACCGCGACGATCTGCGCCACATCGAGCTCGGCGCGCGCGACACGCTGACGATCGACGTCGCGCTGAGCGCGCTGACCGATGCGCAGGAATTGTCGGACGATCATCCGTCGCTGTCGCACTTCTCGCGCATCGCCTTCGACGCCGACGAGAAAGCGCCCTACTCGCGCGGCAATTTCGCGCGCGACTGCCTCAGCTGCCATCAGCTCGGCAACTCGTTCACGCGCTGGCCGCGTCCGGCCGCAGGCTGGGTGCCGACGGTACAGCGCATGCACGGCTATCTCGCCAATGCCGACATGGCGGCGATCGAGCATCGCGCGGAAATGCTGTCGAAGGCCTTCGACGGATCGCTGGTGTCGTCGAGGCCCGAGATTCCCGTCGATCCGCTGATCCACGGCGCGACGATCCGGCAGTGGAAGCTGCCGGGCACGGTGGTGCCGCACGACGCGGAGTATTCGCCGCGCTACGACAAGGTGTTCATGTCCGACATGTTCGGCGGCGAGGTGCTGGAGACGGATCTGAAGTCCGGCGTCACGCAACACTTCAAGCTGCCGGACGACGGCGCCGGTCCGGGCGGCGAGTTCACGAAGCGCGGCCTCCCCGCGCCCTACGGCCTGACGGTTGCCCGCGCACCGCACAGCCTCGCCGAAGGGCCGGACGGCAACTTCTACCTCACCGATTCGATCGGGGCCGCGGTGACGGTGTTCGATCCGCGCACGCGCGAGTTCGAGAGCCATGCGGTCGGCGGCAATGCGCTCTACCCGCACACCGTGCGCACCGACCGGCAGGGCATCGTGTGGTTCACGATCGCGTTCTCGAACCAGGTCGGCCGCTTCGACCCGAAGACCGGCGAGGCCAAGGTCATCGCGCTGCCGGACACGCCGTCGCTGAGCGCGCCCGGCGTGCCGATCCCCTACGGCATCGACGTCCATCCCGTGGACGGCGGCGTGTGGTATTCGAAGCTCGCCTCGGACAAGCTCGGCCGCATCGACCCCGTCACGCTCGAAGTGAAGGAATACGACTCGCCCGTCCGCGGACCGCGGCGGCAGCGCTTCGATCGGGCCGGCCAGCTGTGGGTGACGGGCTTCGTCGACGGCGCGATCGCGAAGATCGATACCGCGAAGTGGACCTGGGACATCTACAAGCTGCCGGAGTACGCACCGGGCGAAGTGCCCGCCCCCTACGCGCTCGCGGTGAATCCCATGACCCAGGAAGTCTGGGTCAACGATACGATGCTCGACGTCGCGTGGCGCTTCCTGCCGCAGGAGCAGCGTTTCGTCGCCTACCCGCTGCCGACCAAGGGCACCTACACGCGGGACTTCAGCTTCACGCCGGAAGGCTGGGCCTGCACGTCGAACAATCCGATACCGGCGGCCGCGCTCGAAGGCGGCGTGCCGGAGCTCATCTGCATAGACCCCGGCCCCGCGTCCGCCAGCGCCGTCGCCGCGCTCGACGATGCCGCGCGCTGACGCGCGCCTGCGTCTGGCGCTCGTCCTCGCCGCCCCGCTCGTCGCGGGGACTGCGACGGCCGACGATCCGCGCTACCAGCGCCTCGATGCCCGCGGCGCGCAGACCGGCGACGACTCGGCCTGGCAGTGCACGCGGGACGCAGCGACCGGGCTGAGCTGGGAAGTGAAGACCGCCGACGGCGGCCTGCGCGATCGGCGCTGGACCTATACGCCCTACGACGGCAATCCGGCCACGAACGGCGGCTACCCCGGCTATCGCGACACGAGCAGCGGCAAGTGCGTCCGCGCGCGGATGCGCGGTGGCTCCTGCAACACCGAGGCCTATGTCGAGGCGGTCAACGCGCAGGGACTCTGCGGTCACCGCGACTGGCGTCTGCCGACTTACACCGAGCTCGCCGGCATCGCGCCCGAGACGACGTCCGAGGCGCGCGGCGCGACGCCGCTGGCGCTGCCGGACACCGAGGAAGGCTGGTACTGGACGGCGGTCGCGAAGATCGGCGTGACGTCCTTCTCGCGCGTGGTGCTGCTGCCGCCGCGGGCGCGCCCGCAGTTCTACGACGGCAGCTATCTCGTGATGCTGGTGCGGGATCCGTGACGGCGCAAGCGCCTCGGCTCACGGCCGGATGAACGGATAATCCTGATCCGGATCGAGATTGTCGATCAGGTAGCGCAGCTCGGCGGCGATATCGGCCAGCGGGCGCGACTGCCGCCACAGCTCGATGACTTCGTCGAGCAGCATGCGGCCGACGAGCTCGGCGGGGATGCCGATCTCGTGCGCTTCGGCCAGCAGGGCACCGAGATGACGGCGGATGACGGCGCGGTCGCTCATGCGAATGTCCTCATGGGGTTTGCGCGGATTGTCGCGGCTGCCGGCGCCGCCGCGATTGATCGGGATCGTCTTCTCGCAGCCCGGATGCAGCGTGGCGGAACCCGGGACCTTCAGTGCGCCCGGCGCACGCGCCGCGCCGCGCTGGCCGCCGTGCTGCGCGTCTTGGCCGAGCCCGGGCCCTCGTCGAGGCGCACGGCGGTGAAGATGCGCGATTCGAAATACCACCGCCCGCCGA
Organism: Gammaproteobacteria bacterium; assembly: GCA_050248455.1. GTDB lineage: Bacteria > Pseudomonadota > Gammaproteobacteria. Next base: position 3,550 of record JBFWSI010000260.1, read on the forward strand.
GCTTGCGGTACTCGTCCGCATAGTGGCCGGCGCCCATCAGCTCGTAATTGTGCTTCGCGCTGCGGATGTCGAGATAGGCGCGGCCGCTGGCGCGATCCGCGGCCCGCAGCTCGACGACGACGTTGTGGATCAGCGGTCGCTGCTGATGGCGCAGCCCGACGCGGTAGAACTCCTTCAACGCGACGCGCCCTTCGACGCGCGTCTCGCCTTCCGACGACCTGATCACGAACGCGCCTTCCTCGGTGAACAGCTCGACGAGCCCGTCGACGTCGCCGCGCCATACGCAGTCGCAGTAGCACGCGGGCAGATCGCGGATCGCCTCGCGGTCGAGCAGCTCGGCGAGCAGTTCGTCCGGCGTCTTCTTCGTCATCGATCGTTCCCTCGGGCTGGCGGCGCGGGGCCGAGTATACGCGGCGCGCCCGTCGCCGACTCGCGCTTCAGGCTGTAGAGATTGCCGGCGACCATCAGGCTCGCACCGGCGAGCACCCACCAGTCGATCGCTTCGCCGTAATGCAGATGGCCGATCAGCGCGATCAGCGGCAGGCGCAGGAAATCGAGCGAAATGACGACCGTCGCATCGGCGAGCGACAGCGCGCGCGTGATGCAGAAGTGAGCGGCGAGCGTGCTCAGGCCGACGACCACGAGCCAGGGCCAGGCCGCGGGCGGCGGCCAGTGCCAGCCGACGAGCGCGGGGCCCAGTGCCAACGGCAGCTGGACGAGGGCCATGTAGAACAGCACGACGAGCGGCGCATCCCGCGCGGACAGCCGTTTGGTCAGGATGTAGGCACCGGCGTAGGCGAAGGCGCCGCCGAGCACCGCCAGCGCCGCCGGCTGCACGCTCGCGACACCCGGCCGCAGGATCAGCCACACCCCGGCGAGGCCGGCGGCGATCGCGAGCCCGCGGGCACGGCCCAGGCGCTCGCCGAGCACGAAGCTCGCGAGGATTGCGACCCACACCGGCACCGTGAACTCGATCGCGAAGACTTCGGCGAGCGAGAGCTGGGCAAGGCCGTAGAACCAGCCGCAACCGCCGAGGAAATGCAGCAGATTGCGCGCGAGATGCGTGCGCAACTGGGCGGTGCGCACGCGCTGCCAGCCCGTCACGGCCAGCAGCGGGCACAGCACCGCGAGGCCGACGAGGCTGCGGAACAGCAACACCTGGAAGGGCGTCAACGTTGCCGCGAGCTCGCGCCCCGCGACGGCCATCGCCGCGAGCGCGAACAGGGCGCCGCTCATCCACAGCGCCGCGCGTACGACGGGATGGAGACTCACGCGCCGCGTCGGCGCCGCTCAGACCAGCTTGCGACCGTAGGCGGCGATCTCGACCAGCGCCGTGTCGAGGTATTCGATGACTTCGACGATCTTGCCCTGGTGCACGCGGAAGACGAAAGCGTAGTCGTTGTCGTAGGACATGCCGAAGATCGTCTTCGCCTTGCCGCGGCCCAGCGCGACGACCCTGTCGCCCTCGCCGATCAGCTCGTCGACCGTCACGATCAGATCGCCGTCGATCTGGCGGCGCCACGGGATGAAGAAATCCTCGGCGATCGACTGCTTGCCGCGATACGTGCCCGACACCGGCGTCGTGCCCTTCAGGTCGTAGACGACGTCGTCCGCGAACAGCGCGAACAAGCCTTCGCCGTCGTTGCGCGCGATGCAATCGAACCACTGCTGCACCGTCTTCTTCTCGTCCGTCATGCGCCCCTCCTCGTTTGGCCGGAACATACACCAAGGCGGCGCGTGATGTGTAGAAGCCGCGTCGCGGCTCGTCGTGGCGCCCGCGGGCGCCGGACCTTGCCCTATACTGCGGGCTCCCCACGCAACGGATCCGGTCATGGCCATCAAGGGCGTCTTCTTCGATCTCGGCGGTACCTTGTTCAGCTACCGCCATGTGTCCCGCCGGCACGGTGAACTGCTCACCGTGACCGCGCAGCGCCTCGGGCTCGCCGATCCGAAGCTCCTGAAGCGCGCGTATGCGACGGCCATGCAGGAAATGACGATGCGCTACGCCGAGCTCGAGTACTACCTGCACCGCGATCTCTTCCGCGATGCGCTGGTGCGCGCCCTCGCACTGATCGAGGCGCCGGTCGACGACGCGCTCGTCGACTGGTACCTCGACGAGCATCGCGACGCCGTGTTCGGCTGCCTCGAGCTGAAGGACGACTGCTGCGACACGCTGCGCGCGCTGCACGAGCGCGGGCTCTACCAGTCGGTCGTCTCGAACATCGACGACGACATGCTCGATCCGCTGGTCGCGCGCGAAGGTCTGGACCGCTGGTTGCAGCACTGGACCAGCTCAGAGCAGGCGCGCTCCTGCAAGCCGCAC
>JBFWSI010000261.1:0-5865 GCA_050248455.1 Gammaproteobacteria bacterium
AGCTCGAGCATGAGGTAGTCGCCGGCCATGAAGCCCGGGATCAGCAGCACCGGCTCGCCGTGGCCGCGCTCGCAGCCGATGCCGTAGAACACCGGCGAGAAACGCAGGCGCACCCAGTCCATGCCCCATGCCGCCTCGCGCCACAGCGGCGTCAGCGTGTGCTGGACGGCCGGATCGTGCGCAAACGGGCCGTCGTAGTCGTCGACGAACTCGTTCGCCGCGTCGTCGTTCGGTTTGGTCATGGCTTGCATTATGACGCCGGGCGCCGCGTGCGTGCCGCAGGGCGGCGTTGCGCGGGGCGCCCGGTCACAATTGATTTCAGGGCGTGGCAATCTCGCTCAGGCGACCTTCGGCCACAGCGCCCCGAACTTCTTCGCGCCCTCGCTCAGCTCGCTCGAGGACTTCACCGCGCCTTCCCACAGCTTGCGGAAGTCGGCGGCGACGTCGGCCTGCTCCTGGTACAGCGACTTGGCCAGCGCGAGCGTGCGCTCCTGGGCGGAGGTCGCGGCGTCGATCACGATTTTCACGTTCGCCGCATAGTCCTGCGGGTTCGCGGCGAGGCGCTTGCCGGTCGCAATCGTCTCGCGCTGGGCTTCCAGCAGCGCGTTCAGCAGCGTGTCGTTGACGCGGCCGGCACGCTCGCGCGATTCCTTCACGGAAGCAGCGAACTTCTCCTGCGCCGTGGCGAGGTAGTCGAGGTAGCTGTTGATCGCTTCGTTGTTCGTGCAGGGCTCGGCACCCGCTTTGGTCTTGGTCTGGGTCGACATGTCCAATCTCCTTGTGGGGCATTCCTGCGCCCATGACGTGAATGATGTGAGATGATTTGCTGCAGTGCAAAGTCGGTTGACATATATATGCGCTTTGCATATAGGTGTCAACGATCGGAACTGATTTTTTTCAGCACAGAGGTATTCGTGAACGAGAAGACGACCGCCGGCCCGCCGCGCCCGAGCGGCGACATGCTGACCGCCCACCTGCTCGCGCTGCTGAAGGGCTGGTCGGCCTACGGCTACGAACTCGCGCACCGGCTCGAGGAGTCCGGTTTCGGCGAGATGAACAAGGGCTCGATTTACCGGCTGCTCCGCCAGATGGAGCGCAGCGGCCTCGTATCCTCCGACTGGGACACCTCGGCGGATGGGCCCGCGCGCCGGGTCTATTCGCTGACCGACGCCGGAAATCTTTTTCTGAACAATTGGTTGGCCTTCCTGGACGCACACCGCCGCGGCCTCGAACAGCTCGCTGCGCTGGCGGGCGGCCTCGAATCCCAGGCCTCGAACCGCAAAGGACAGAAGAAATCATGAGTGTCCTCGTCGACAAGAACCTGCCCGTCGCGCTGCGCGACGGCGTCACGCTGCGTGCCGACGTCTACCGCCCGGCCGCTCCGGGGCGCTACCCGGTGCTGCTCCAGCGCACCCCGTACAACAAGGAGCTGTGGCCGATCACGGCGATGACGCTGGACCCGGTCCGCGCCGCGGCGGCGGGCTATGCCGTCGTCATCCAGGACGTCCGCGCGCGCTGGGCCTCCGAGGGCGGCGTGTTCTTCCCCTACCGCGCCGAGCTCGAGGACGGCCGCGACACGCTGGACTGGGCGGCGGGCCAGGAGTGGTCGGACGGGACGGTCGGCTGCTACGGGCTCTCGTACATGGGCGGCACCTCGTGGCTGGCCGGAGCGACTGGCCATCCGGCGCTGCGCGCGCTGTCGCCGACCACCGCGCCCTACGATTTCTACCACGATCACTTCTGGCGCGGCGGCGCGCTGAACGTCGGTCTGCTCGCGATGTGGAGCATGCGCGCGATCGGCCCGGCGGCGCTGATCCGCGGGCGCCCGCAGCCGGCGGATTTCTATCCGCTGCTGCTGCGGCTCGTCGACGATCTCGACGACTTCGAGCAGGTGCTGCGGCAGCTGCCGCTCGATCGCTTCGCGCCGACGCGTCCGGACGACGAGCGCTTCGTGCCCTTCTTCTACGAGTTCCTGCGCCATTCCGAGCCGGACGCGTGGACCGGGAGCCTGCTCGTCGCCGGCCGCCACGGCGAGGTCAAGGTGCCGAGCCTGTCGATCGCGGGCTGGCACGATCTGCTGCTGAACGCCGATCTGCATCACTACCGCGCGATGCGCGAAGGCGCCGGCAGCGAGCTCGCGCGCCGGCACAGCCGGCTCGTGATCGGCCCGTGGGCGCACGCGATGTTCCACAACGTCGTCGGCGATCTCGACATGGGCTTCCGCGCCAACGGGCTGCTGCTCGACCTGAAGGAAGACCTGACGAAGTTCCAGCTGCGCTGGTTCGATCGCTGGCTCAAGGACGAGCGCAACGGCATCGACGAGGAAGCGCCGGTGAAGATCTTCGTGCAGGGCGCGAACCGCTGGCGCGACGAGCCCGACTGGCCGCTCGCGCGGGCGCAGACGCGTGCGTGGTATCTGAACGGCGACGGCAGCTTCGAGCGCACGCGCCGCGAGAGCGGCAGCGAGGCGCACAGCTACGTCTACGATCCAGCCGATCCCTGCCCCACCGCGGGCGGCACGCTGCTGCTGCCGACGCAGTACACGCCCGGCCCCGTCGACCAGCACCGCGTGCTCGGCCGCCGCGACGTGCTCGACTACGTCTCGGGCGTGCTCGAGACCGATCTCGAGGTGACGGGCCCGGTGCGCGCGGTGCTGCACGTCGCGACCAGCGGCCGCGACACCGACTTCCTGGTCAAGCTCTGCGACGTGCACCCCGACGGCCGCACCTACAACGTCTGCGACGGCATCCTGCGCCTGTCCTTCCGCGACGGGCGGACGCGTCAGCCCGTCACGCCGCACGAGCGCCTCTGCGTCGAAGTCGACCTGTGGTCGACTTCGATGGTGTTCAAGGCCGGCCACCGGCTGCGCGTGCTGGTGACGTCCAGCGATTTCCCGCGCTACGACCGCAACCCGAACACCGGCGAGCTCGCGCATCGCGCGACGCGGCTCGAGCCCGCCCTGCAGCGCGTCTTCCACGGCGCGGACTGCGCGTCGCATCTGCTGCTGCCGGGAATCGATCCTTCGTGAACGCGGAGCCCTGACCGATGTTCGTGCCCCTGCTCGCCGCCGGCGGCGCCGCCCTCGTCGCCGGCTATTTCCTCGCGCCCAAGCCCTATGTCGAGCTCGCGCTGAAGCTGCAGCGCCGCGCGGCCGGCCTCGCGACACGCGAGACGATCGTCGACGGCCATCGCCTCGTCTACGGCGACGGCGGGCGCGGCGAGCCGCTGCTGATGCTCCATGGCTTCGGCGCGACGCGCGACAACTTCGTGCTGCTCGCCCGCGAGCTGACGCCGCACTTCCGCGTGATCACGCCCGATCTGCCGGGCTACGGCGACAGCGGTCGGCAGCGCGACGCCGCCTATACGCTGGAGGCCCAGCTCGCGCGGATCGACGCCTTCGTCACCGCGCTCGGCCTCGAGCGCTTTCACCTCGCCGGCAACTCGATGGGCGGCTACCTCGCCGCGCACTACGCCCGCCTGCATCCGGCGCGCGTGCAGTCGCTGTGGCTGATCGCGCCGGCCGGCGTGACGACGGCCGCGCCCAGCGAAGTGCTGGCGGCGATCGCGCGCGGCGAGAACCCGCTGCTCGTGCACGACGAGGACGACTTCGATCGCATCGTCGATCTCTGCTTCGTGCACCCGCCCTACACGCCGAAGCAGTTCAGGAAGGTCTTCGCGCGACGCTCGATGCGCAACGCCGCCTTCCACGCCGAGCTGTTCCGGCAGCTGTTCGAGAACGCCCTCCCCTTCGAGTCCAGCCTGCAGGGGCTGCCGGTGAAGACCTTGATCACCTGGGGCGAGCGCGATCGGATCCTCGACGCCTCCGGCGCTGCGATCCTGCATGCGTTGCTGCCGGGCAGCGAGCTGCACCTGATGCCGGACACCGGCCACGTACCGATGATGGAAAGGCCGCGCGAGACTGCGGCGCGCTTCCTCGCCTTTCAGCGCGGCGGCTGAGCGCCGGCCGCGAGCCGCTGCGCGACCGCGGCCCCGACGGCGCGCAGATGCGCGGCGACCGCCACCTGCGCGGCCTCGCCGTCGCCGGCGACGACTGCACGTCTGATCTCCGCGTGCGCCGCCTTCACGCGGCGATCGAAGTACAGCGAGCCGAAGGCGAGCCGGATGAAGAAGTCGCTGCGATCCCACAGGCCGGCAGCGACCGCGCAGGCCAGCGGTGCGCGCGCGTAGCGGTGCAGTGCCGTGTGGAAATCGAGATTGAGACGGCGGTAGACGGGATCGCGCGAGTCCGGGCCGCCGGCCCTGCGCAGCGCGCGATCGATGTCCGCGCACAGTTTCCTGAACTCGACGAGATCCGCCGCCGTGCGGCGCTGCGCGGCGAAGCGCGTCACGCAGCCTTCGACCGCCGCGAACATCTCGAAGAAATCTCGCACTTCGTCCGGCCGCGGCGTCGCGACGCGACAGCCGACCTGCGGCACGATCTCGACGAAGCCTTCGGCATCCAGCCGCTTCAGCGCCTCCATCACCGGCACGCGGCTGCAGGCCAGCTCCGCCGCGAGCTCGACGACCGACAGGCGCGCGCCGGGCGCGAGATCACCCTCCAGCAACTGCTGCATCAGGTGCCGGTAGGCCATCTGCGCGAGCGCGGCGCCCGCAGGATCGACGGCGCTGCGCGTCGCCCGCACGGGAAAGGACTTGCTCGTTCGGCGCGGCATCGCGACCTCCATGGCTTGCATCGACGGGGACCGGGTGCTGTAATCCGCGAACTAATATATTAGCTCGCAGCACGCGTGGCGAGCCCTTGTTCACCACCAGGGGGCACCGCATGGCAGTCCGCACCGGACGACAGTTCATCGAAGGCCTGCGCGACGGTCGTGAAGTCTGGTACGACGGCAGGCGCGTCGACGACGTCACGACTTTCGCGCCGTTCCAGCCGTCGATCGCGGCCCTCGCGGGCCTCTACGATCTGCAGCACGACGTGCGCCATCGCGAGATCCTGAGCGTCGACTGTCCCGGGCTCGGCGAGCGTATCGCGCGGGCGTTCGAGATGCCGCGCACGCCCGAGCAGCTGCGCCTGAAGCGCGAGGCCTACCGGATCTGGGCCGAAGCGACCTGCGGCATGATGGGCCGCAGTCCCGATTTCCTGAACGTGATGATGACGGCGCTGGCCGCCAAGCCGCGCTTCTTCGCCGAGTTCGCGCCGGCGCGCGCCGACGCGGTGTCGAGCTACTACCGACACGTCGCGCGCCGCGATCTGTTCCTGACCCATGCGTTGCTCGACCCGCAGCTCGACAAGAGCAAGCTGCGTCACCAGCAGGACGAGCCGGATCTCTGCCTGCGCGTCGTCGAGCGCAGGTCCGAGGGTCTCGTCGTCAACGGCATCAAGCGCATCGCGACCGCCGCGCCCTACGCCGACGAGATCCTCGGGTGGCCTTTCCCGCCGAGCTTCCAGCCCGGCGAGGAAGCGTATGCGAACGTGTTCGCGATCCCGATGAACAGCAAAGGGCTCAAGACGCTGTGCCGGCCATCCTTCGCGCATCCCGCATTGCGCCGCGATCATCCGCTGTCCGCGCGCTTCGACGAGATGGACGCGACCTGCGTGTTCGATCACGTGCTCGTGCCCTGGGATCGCGTGTTCCTGCACGAGGACATCCGCTTCCTGAACCGCATGTACAAGGAGACGCGGATGCGCGAGCTGACCGCGCACCAGACCAACGTGCGCCTCGAAGTGAAGATGGGTTTCGTCTACGCGGTGCTGGTGCGCATGGCAGAAGTTTCCGGATTGGCCTCGAGACCGGATATGATGGAGCTGCTGGGAGAGGCGGTCGCCTGTGTGGAGGTTATCCGCAGCACCACACGGTCAGCCGAAGCGCAGGCGACCGCCGATCCCGATAACGATCTGCTCTA
>JBFWSI010000262.1:0-5839 GCA_050248455.1 Gammaproteobacteria bacterium
CCCACAGCTCGGACACGCAGCGCGCGACGGCCTGCCACGAATCCCAGCCCGAGACCTCGAGCAGCGGCCAGTGCCAGTGACTGCCGGGCACGTTGTCCTCGCCCTCGAAGCGCGGCGGCGCGCGCAATGACCATTCGACGAGGCCGGCGGCCTCGCGCTGCTCGGGCAGCGGCCCGTCGCCGCCGGGATGCAGCGTCCAGCGCACGGGCGCCTCGTCGGCGAGATGCAGCGTGAAGAAGGCCTGGGCGAGCGGCGAGCGCCACGCGAACGCGAAATAGGTCGTGAAGGCGAGGCCGGGCAGGCGCTCGCGCGGCTCGACGGTCCACGCGAGATCGACGACGTCGCCGATGCGCACGTCCTCGAGCAACGCGACCAGCGACACGCGGCCGTTCAGCATCTGCTGCTCGAGCTGCTGCTCGCGCTGGCGCAGCAGGAAGGCCTCGGCCACGACGGGCGTGCGCTTGCGCCACGCGCCGTCGGCCTCGAGGCGCCAGATCACGAGCTCGTGGACGACCAGGCACTGCGAGTCCGGCTCGAACTCGAGCTCGACCTGCGCCAGCGCCTGCACCGCCGCGATCGACAGCAGCTGCCGCACCCAGCGCCGCGTGACGGCCTGCGAGGCGACGTCGTGCTGCTCGTCGAGCAGCAGCCAGGCGACCGCCTCCTCGGTCGGGGCACGGAAAGTCCAGTCGACGTCGCGCGGCAATCGCCAGGCCGGTGGCGGCGCGACCGACCACCGGGCCTGATCGAGGGGAACGATGCGACGGATCGACATGGGACTACATTCTGTAGGCGGACATCCCGCGCAGCTTACCTTGCATCGCGGCGGAAATGCCGCCGCTCAGTCGTCGAGCGTGACGACGATGCGCCCCATCGGCTTGCGCCCCGCGAGATCGTCGAAGGCCTCGACGAGGCCCGTGAACGGGCGCGTCGCATGCACGTGCGGCAGGAGCTCGCCCTTGCCCGCATAGTCCGCCAGTGCCGCGTTGACGGCTGCGCCGCCGGCCGGGTGCTGGCGGCCGTATTCGCCGGCGCGCACGCCGACGATCGCGATCTGCTTGATCAGCGCGAGATTGACCGGCGCCTGCGGAATGCGCCCGCTCGCGAAGCCGATGACGAGCAGGCGGCCGAAGGTCGCGATGCAGTGGAGGGACTCGTCGAAGACGTCGCCGCCGACGGGGTCGTAGACGACGTCCGCCCCGCGGCCGCCGGTGAGTTCCTTCACGCGCTGGCGGAAGCTGCCGTCGCGATAGTCGACGAGATGATCCGCGCCCTTCGCCCGCGCGACCGCGAGCTTCTGCGGCCCGCTCGCGGCCGCGATGACGGTCGCGCCCAGCCGCTTGCCGAGCTCGACCGCCGCAAGCCCGACGCCGCCGGACGCGCCGTGCACCAGCAAGGTCTCACCGGGCTGCAGGCCGCCGCGCACGACGAGGCCGACGTGGGCCGTCTTCGCCGCGATCAGGAAGGCCGCGCCGTGCACGAAATCGAGCGTGGCCGGCAGCGGCAGGCAGTCGGTCGCGCGCACGACCAGGCGCTCGGCCGCGGCACCGTAGCGCACGACGCCCATCACGGGATCGCCGACGCGGTAAGCGGTGACGTCCTCACCGAGCGCGGACACGACGCCGCTGAACTCGGCGCAGGGCGTGAACGGCAGCGGTGGCTTCAGCTGGTAGAGACCCTGCACCATCAGCATGTCGGGGAAGCCCGGCGCGAAGGCGCGCACCTCGACGCGCAGCTCGCCGGGTGCGGGCTGCGGTGCAGGGATCCCTTCGATGCCGAGGGCGTGGAAATCGCCGAAGGCGTGACAGCGCCACGCGCGCATTTGAGTCTCCGCGCCGATCGACATACCCTCCACCTTCCTCGTTGCTGTGAAGTACCGGAAGCCCGCCATGCTAGCCACCCCCGCCGAGAAAGTCGCCGCGCTGTTGAAGGCGCGTGGCGAAACCGTGGTCGTCAGCGAGTCGTCGGCAGGCGGCCTGGTGTCCGCCGCCCTGCTCGCGGTGCCGGGCGCTTCCGCCTACTACCTCGGCGGCGGCATCATCTACACGCGCGAGGCGCGCCGCGTCCTGCTCGGCATTCCCGACGAGGCGGTGAGCCACGTGACGCCGCTGACGATCGAGTACGTCGCGCGCTGCGCCCAGGCACTGCGCAGGAAGCTCGGCGCGACCTGGGCCGTCGCCGAAATCGGCACCACGGGGCCGACGGGCTCGCGCTACGGTCATCCGGCCGGCATGTGCGCACTCGCGGTCGACGGCCCGGTCACGCGCACGCGGCTGATCGAGAACGCCGGCGAGCTGCGCGAGAAGAACATGTGGGCCTTCGCCGCCGCCGCGCTGGACCTGCTCGAAGAGGCACTGCGAGCCGCCGGCTGAGCCGCTACGTGAGCGAGCGTCAGCCGACCGCGCTCGACGCGCTGAAGCATCGCGATTTCGCGCTCTACGCCGGCGCGCGCACGCTTGCCACGCTCGCATGGCAGATGCTGACCGTCGCGGTCGGCTGGCAGGTCTATGCGATCACGCGCGATCCGCTCGCGCTCGGCTTCACGGGCCTCGTGCAGTTCGTTCCCTTCGTGTGCCTCGTGCTGCCGGCCGGCCAGATCGCCGATCTCGCCGATCGCAGGCTCGTGCTGATCGGCGCCTATGCCTGCGAGGTGATGAGCGCCTCGGTGATGCTGTGGTTCACGCTGACGGCGCAGACCGTGGTGTGGCCCGTCTATGTCGCGATGGCGCTGTTCGGCGCGGGCCGCGCGCTGTGGATGCCGACCGGGCAGGCGATCATGCCGAACCTCGTGCCGCCCGAGATCTTTCCGCGCGCGCTCGCGCTCAATTCCACCATCACGCAGGCGGCAGCGATCGTCGGCCCCAGCCTCGGCGGCCTGCTGTACCTGCTGGGGCCGGCAGTGGTGTACGCGGTGGTGTTCGGCTTTCTGGTCTGCGCGATGGGCTTCGTCGTCGCGATCCGCCCGATGCCGCCGCGCGTGAAACGCGATCGCTGGCACTGGCGCGACACGCTCGAAGGCCTGCACTTCATCTTCCGGCGGCGCACCGTGCTCGGCGCGCTGTCGCTCGATCTCTTCGCGGTGCTGTTCGGCGGCGCGACGGCGCTGCTGCCGATCTTCGCCGCCGACGTGCTGCACGTCGGGCCCGCCGGCCTCGGCCTCCTGCGCACGGCGCCCGGTCTCGGCGCGGTGCTGACCGCGGTGGTGCTCGCAGCGCATCCGATCACGCGCCACGTCGGGCGCTGGATGTTCGGCGGCGTCGCGGTATTCGGCTTCGCGACGCTGGTGTTCGGCGCGTCGACGCAGCTCGGCGTCTCGCTCGCCGCGCTGTTCGTGCTCGGCGCCGGCGACATGCTGTCGATCTACATCCGCCACATGCTCGTGCAGCTCGAGACGCCGGACGCGATCCGCGGCCGCGTCAGCGCGGTGAATGCAATCTTCATCGGCTCGTCGAACGAGCTCGGCGAGTTCGAGTCCGGCCTCACCGCGAAGCTCTTCGGCCTCGTGCCGGCCGTGCTCCTCGGCGGCATCGCGACGCTCGCCGTCGTCGCCGGCTGCATGAAGGCCTTCCCGGAGCTGCGCACGATGGATCGCTTTCCGCCGCCGCGGCGGGATGTCGACGAGTGATGGCACGGCCTGGGCTCTTCGTAGCCCGGCAGGAGCTTCGCGCAGTGAAGCGGAATCCGGGAACGGCGTAAGGCTACGCAGAAGATCCCGGATTCCGCGCTGCGCGCTCCTTCCGGGCTACAAGATTGGATGTCGCAGCCATCGCGCGTCAGCGCGCAGCCGGCTCCGCGCGCAAAGCGTCCTTCATCTGCGTGAAGGCCGCCGAGTCGCCGGCATTCCAGCCGGCGCGCGGCTCGTCCGCGAGCAGCTTTTGCAGCGCCTCTATCCGCTGGCCGTATTGAAAATGCGCCGGCGTGCCGGTCGCGGACATCCGCGCCGCCAGCAGCACGGCGACGCGCGGATTGTAGCCGCCGCGTCTCAGCATCACGGTGCCGATGCGATCCGCGTCGCGCTCCTTGTCCGGATCCATCGAGGCGGACAACTCGCCCACTTGACCGCCCTGCTCGTCACCGACTCCGAACAGATGACGTACGAACCGCGCCTTGCGCGGCTTCTGGCAGAAATGCCCCGCCACGTGATGTGCGAACTCGTGGGTCAGCAACGCGGCAAGCTCGGCTTCGCTGTCGACGAAGCGCAGCATGCCCTCGGTGACGAAGATGTGGCCATCGCCGATCGAGAATGCATTCAGCTTGGAATCGCGCAGGACGTGCGTGCGCCATTGCCGGTGATCCTGCTCCCCGGCCTGCAGCGCCAGCTGATTGGTGATGGCCTGCAGCGCCTTGTCGACCGGATCGCCGGTCGGCCGCAGGGGCCATTGACTGAAGATCGTCGACAGCGTGGCGCGCGCGCGCTGCACTTCGGCGTCGCATGCGTGGAGCGCGATCTCCGCCCGCGCGGCCAGAGACAGCAGCGCGGCGAGCGCCAGCGCCGCGCCGCGCACGGCATGCGCGTGACGGCGGCCAGCGGCACTCATGCGCCCGGGTGCACCGTCACGCGGCTAGCGCGCGCGGCGATCAGGCGGCCTTGACGATGAACGTCGATTCGGCGGTGTCGTAGGTCGTCCCGGCGCTGACCGTGTGCCGGATCACGTAAGTGCCGGGCGCGGCATTCGCGGGGATGGCGACCGGCAGCTTGATGGTATAGCCGCCCGCGGTCTTGGTCGCCGGCTGGTTCTTGAAGTCCATCAATTGCACGCCGTCCTTCAGCAGCACGCCCGTCACGCTGACCTGCGTCTGCGGCGCGTTCGCCGGCAGCGACAGCGAATAGTCGGTGACGACGTCGACCGTGCTGTTGGGCGTCACGGTCTGCGGTGTCGAGGTGGCGGAATTGATGTTGACGAAGACGCTGTCCGCCGGCGCGGTATAGCCGTAGATCTGCTGATCCTGCGCCTGGCTGCGGGCCGCGAGCTCCTGCGATTCGACCACCTTGCCTGCCACCCAGCCGACGGCGGCGCCGCTCAAGGCGCCTATCGCTGCGCCTTCCCAGCCACCTGCAATCCCCCCGATCAAGGCACCGACCGCGGCCGTGCCGGCCGCCGTATTCGATGGCGTGGTCGAGCCCCCCGTCACGCAGCCGGCCACGAGCACCGTGCAGATTGCCGACGCGAGCATTTTCGTTTTGATTTTCGCGGTCATGAGTTTCTCCTTATGGACGTTCGATGAAGCAGGGACCTAGTTGGCCGGCGCCGGCGCGGCGCCGGCTTGCTCGAAGAACGGATTCGAATTCGGCAGCGGCGGCATCGCCTGGTTCAGGGCACCGAGCTTCTCGACGATGCCGCCGACCGGCGGCGGCTCGATCGCCTCGAAGCTGCCGGCGTCATAGGTGAACTTGCCGCTGCCGGACGGATATTCGACACCGAGCTTGAGCGCATGCGCCTCCCCGTCGACGGGGACATAGGCGCGATAGGTCACCACGTAGTCGCTCTGATTGATGTTCTGGATCTCCTCGACGATCTGCTGCATGCGGTCATAGGTTTCGCCGACGAGGTAATAGTTGCCGAAGGAATTTTTCGACAAGGCTTCGAGATTCTTGAAATGCTCGGTCGAGCGCTTCGAGTAGGCGAGCGAGTAGATCGGGATCGGCACCGGCATGCTGGTGATCCGGCCGTTGAGGTCGTCGCGCGACAGCGCGCTGCCTTCGTCCCAGCCGTCCGAGAACACCACCAGCGAACAGGACACGATGAAGTTGTCGATGCTGGGCGTCAGCGAGCCCTGGCCGCTGGCGCCGCACAACTGCATGCCGGCGGCGATGCTGTCGTAGAGCCGCGTCTGCTGG
>JBFWSI010000263.1:0-5836 GCA_050248455.1 Gammaproteobacteria bacterium
CGCCCAGGCTGCCCACATCCCGGTGCACCTCGGCAGCATGGCGTACGCGATGTCGTCGATCGTGCGCGAAGTCGAGTGGGCGCCGGGCGACATGCTGCTCGTCAACGATCCCTCTCTCGGCGGCACGCATCTGCCCGACGTGACCCTGATCGCGCCGCTGTTCGACGCGGCGACGACGACGCCGATCGCCTTCGTCGCCAACCGCGCCCACCATGCCGACATCGGCTGTCCGCGCCCGGGCTCGATGCCGTGGTCGAGCACGCTCGCCGACGAAGGGCTGGTGATTTCGCCGAGCAAGTGGATCGTGGCCGGGCGCGAGGACGAGACGCTGCTCGCGCGCCTGCGCGCGGGTCTGCGCAATCCCGAGGCCACGCTCGCCGACTTCACCGCGCAGCGCAGCGCCAACCTGCGCGGCCTCGAGCGCCTCGACGCGCTCGCGCGCACGCTGGCCGGGCGCGACCTGCGCGGCGGCTTCGACGAAGTGAACGACTATGCCGCGGCGATGGCGGCGCGCGCGCTCGCGCGACTCGCGCCGGGCCGCTACGTCGCCGAGGACGTGCTCGACGGCGATGCACGCACCGCCGGCCCCGTCACGCTGCGGGCCGCGCTCGACGTCGACGCGCGCGCGTTGCGCGTCGATTTCACCGGCAGCAGCGCGCAGGTCGACAGCAACGTGAACTGCCCGCTGTCGGTGACCGCGGCCGCCGTCTACTACGTCCTGCACTGCCTGATGCCGCCCGGCACGCCCGCCTGCGCCGGCAGCCTGCGTCCCGTCAGCTTGCACGCGCCGGCGGGCTCCGTGATCAACGCACGGCCACCGGCTGCGGTCGCCGCCGGCAACGTCGAAACCAGTCAGCGCCTCGTCGATGTCCTGCTGAAGGCGCTCGCGCCGGCGGCGCCGGGCCTGCTGCCGGCGGCGAGCGCGGGCACGATGAACAACGTCGCGATGGGCGCGACGGGCCCGGGACGCGCGTGGGATTACTACGAAACGATCGGCGGCGGCGGCGGCGCGAGCAGCCGCGGGCCCGGCCTGGACGCACGCCATACGCACATGACGAACACGCTCAACACGCCCGTCGAAATCTTCGAATCGAACTATCCCGCACGCATCGCTCGCTATGGCGTGCGCCGCGGATCCGGTGGCGCCGGCCTGCACCGCGGCGGCGACGGCATCGTCCGCGAGTACGAGTTCCTCGCCCCGGCCGCGGTCACGCTGCTCACCGATCGTCGCGAGTACGCGCCCTGGGGCAGTGCGGGCGGCGAAGACGGCGCCTGCGGCCGCAACAGCCTGAACGAACGCCCCTTGCCGGGACGCGTGGAGATCGACGTCGTGGCCGGCGATCGCCTGCGCATCGAGACACCGGGCGGCGGCGGCTGGGGGCGTGCGCAGGCCGCAACGGTCGACGAGGCCCGAGGCCGGGCCGCGAAGTAGGACGAATCAATCTTGGTACGGCGCGCCTACGCGCCTAGAATTCGCTAAACGCCGCACTGTTCAGCGGCGGAGGTAAGCACGATGGACATCAACGAACGTATCCAGGACCTGATTTCACAGCATCGCATCGTGCTGTTCATGAAGGGCACACCGCAGTTTCCCCAGTGCGGCTTTTCGATGCGCACCGCGCAGGCGCTGGCCGCCGTCGGCGCGCAATTCCACAGCGTCGACGTGCTCGCCGAGCCGGACTTCCGTCAGCACCTGCCGAAGTTCTCGAACTGGCCGACCTTCCCGCAGGTCTTCATCGACGGCGAACTGGTCGGCGGCTGCGACATCGTGCTCGACCTCTACCAGAGCGGTGAGTTGCAGAAGATGGCGAGCGGCGCCGCCGCCTGAGCGCGTAGGAAACCCCGCGCCCGTCGTCACCCGGAAGCGGCGTAGCGGAACCCCGGCCACGCCGCTCGCTTCAGGCGCCGATCGTCCCTTCCTGTTCCAGCCACAGGCATTTGCCGCCGCTGCGCTTGTCGATCGCGGCGAGCCGCGCGCGGTGCGCGGCGATTTCTTCGTCGCGCGGCAGCACCACGCGCAGCGGCGGCAGCTGGCGCAGCGTCGCCGCATGCTCGACGTGGGCGCCCATCGCTTCGAGGCCGGTCGCAATCTCGAAGCCCAGCGCCCCCTGCCCGCCCGTCATCGCGAGATAGACGTCGGCCAGGAGCTCCGCGTCGAGCAGCGCGCCGTGCAGGGTGCGGTGGTCGTTGTCGACGTCGTAGCGCTTGCACAGCGCGTCCAGGCTGTTGCGCTGGCCGGGGTGCAGCTCGCGCGCGAGCTTCAACGTGTCGAAGACGTGGCAGTAGTCCTCGAGGCGCCCCCAGGCGCTGCCGAGGCGCGCGAGCTCGGCGTCGATGAAGCCGACGTCGAAGGCCGCATTGTGGATGACGAGCTCGGCGCCACGCACGAATTCGACGAAGTCGGCGACGACGTCGGCGAAGCGCGGTGCTTCGCGCAGCTTGTCGAGCGTGAGGCCGTGCACCTCGGCCGCCCCGGCGTCGATCTCGCGCTCGGGGTTCAGGTAGTAGTGGAAATGCCTGCCGGTGAGCCGGCGGTTCTTCAGCTCGATGCAGCCGATCTCGATCACGCGGTGCCCTTCCTCGGGCGCGAGACCGGTCGTTTCGGTATCGAGGATGATCTGGCGCATCGGTTTCTCCTTCTATTCAGCGCACACCGCGCCGACTCGCCTCGGCCAGCAGCTCGTCGATCGCGGCATTGGCGAGCGCGTCGGCACGTTCGTTGTCGACGTGACCCGCGTGGCCGCGGACCCAGTACCACTGCACGCGATGGGGCGCGGCGGCCGCCTGCAGGCGCTGCCACAGGTCCGCATTCTTCACGGGTTTGCCGTCGGCGGTGCGCCAGCCGCGCCGGACCCAGCTCGGCAACCATTCGGAGATGCCTTTCTGCACGTACTGCGAATCGGTGTGCAGTTCGACCCGGCTCGGGCGCGTCAGGGCTTCGAGCGCATTGATCGCGCCGAGCAGCTCCATGCGGTTGTTGGTGGTCGCGGTCTCGCCGCCCTTGAGCGTCTTCTCGACGTCGCGATAGCGCAGGATTGCCCCCCAGCCCCCCGGACCCGGGTTGCCGCGACAGGCGCCGTCGGTGTGGATCACGATGGCTTGGTCCTCGTCCCCGTCGTTCATCGTTCGGTCTCCCGCGCGAGTGCCTCGCGCGTCGTCGGTTCGATCGCGCCGGTCGCGGCCAGTCGTCGCTGTCGTGCCCAGCTCGCGCGTATCGGCCGCACGGCGATGACGCGTTTGCGCGCGAGCACGAAATGGACGTTGCCGAAGATCGGCCAGAAATGGCTGCCGAGCCGCTCGACGAACTCGAGCTTCGCATGCAGCCGCGGCCGTCGCAGCGGCGGCCGGAACGACAGGCGCTCGACGCGTTCGATGTCGAAGCCGAGCAGCGCCAGCCAGTCGCGCAGCCGCGTCAGGCCGACGAAGCGGCCGCGCCACGGCACGTTGCCGCGCCAGCCGGCGGCCAGGCGCCACAGACCGAACAGGCTGCGCGGGCTGAAGCCCAGCACGACGAGATAGCCTTCCGGAATCAGCACCCGCTCCGCTTCGCGCAGCACCGCATGCGGGCTGCGCGCGAACTCGAGCACGTGCGGCAACACCAGCACGTCGACGCTGCTCGCCTGGATCGGCAGTGCATCCGCCTTCGCGCACAGCGCCTCGCCGCCGCAGGGCGGCCCGGTCGCGATCACCGCCTGGTGCTGGACGCGGCTGCAGGCAATCATCGGGCTCGCATACGGATGGCCGAGCTGCAGGACGTGATAGCCGAAGAGGTTCGGCAACACTTCGCCGGCGAGCTGCAGCTCGGCGCAGGCGACCGACAGCCCGGGCTCGGTCTCGAACCAGGCGCGCAGTGCCGGCCCGCAGGGTCGGGCGCTGGCACGCACTGGCTCGGTCTCTCGGATCATCGGCAACGAGTCTTATCAATCAATATGTTGCACACGGATTCGAAGGCCGCGGCCGAAGCACTTTCGCATGCGGTGCGCGGAGCGGCAATGGGCCGGCCAGGGTTGACGCGTCAAAACGAGGCCGCCTAGTATCCCCTCCATGCGTGGGGGGAACTGCCTTACAACGGTGGTTGCGGTAGCGTTTTGCACGGCGCTTTCCGGCTGCAACACCGACCTCATCCGGCGTGACGAAACACCCGTCGCGCAAGCTCCGATCGAAGTGCGCGCGGCGCAGGACGCGGTACGCGCGACGACCGCCGCCCCGCTCGCCGAGGCCCGCAGCGAGACGCCCCGGCGCCCCGTCGCCGACACGCCGACCGACGATACCTGGGACCGGCTCCGAAGCCGCTTCTCGTTCGCCGACGTCGACAACGCCGACGTCGCCCGCGAGCGCCAGTGGTATCGCGATCACCCCCGCTACCTCCGTGAAGTCGCCACGCGCGCCCGTCCCTATCTCCACCACATCGCCAACGAGCTCGAACGCCGCGATCTGCCGGGCGAGCTGGCGCTGCTGCCGATCCTCGAGAGCGGTTATCGCTCGGATACCGCCTCGCCCTACGGCGCCGCCGGCCTCTGGCAGTTCATGGGCGGCACGGGCAGCAAGTTCGGGCTCGACATCGATCGCTGGTACGACGGCCGCATGGACGTCGTACGCTCGACGAACGCCGCCCTCAACTATCTCACGGCGCTGCAGGAGCGTTTCGACGGCGACTGGCTGATGGCCGTCGCCGCCTACAACGCGGGCTGGGGCAATCTCGAGAAGACGATCGCGACGCAGCGCCGCCTCGGGCGTCGCACGGGGTTCTGGTCGCTGCCGGTGCAACGCGAGACGCGCAGCCTCGTCGCCCGCCTCGTCGCCCTTGCGGACGTCTTCGCCGCACCCGCCCAGTACGGCCTCACGCTGGAGCCCCTGCCCGATCGGCCTTACTTCGAGGTCGTGACGCTCGAAGCGCCGACCGATCTGCGCCGCTTCCGCAGCGCGCTGGGCGCGCCGGCCCACGAGTTCTTCCAGCTCAACGCGGCTTGGCGCGCCGCGCACACGCCGCGTGCGGGCGCCGCCGTCTACGTTCCCATCGGCCTGCGCGAACAGGCGCAGGCCCTCGCGTCCAAGGGCATCGGCCGCGCCGAGCCGCCGTCACGCCTGGCCGTCGCCGCGCGCGACGCCGGTGGCCGCCGCAGCGGCTCGCCCGCCGGCCGCACGCATCGCGTGCGCAGCGGCGATTCGCTGTGGACCGTCGCCGCGCGCCACGATCTGAGCGTGCGGGAGCTCGCGGCCGCCAACGGCCTGCCGCTACGCACGACGCTGAAGATCGGACAAACCTTGCGCATTCCCGGCAGGGGCGGCCACGCGGCACCTGCACCCAAGGGCTCGCACGCGGCGGCCGGTGCGCGCACGGTGCGCTACAAGGTGCGCTCGGGCGATTCGCTGTGGACCATCTCGCGCCAGTTCAAGGTGACCGTGCAGCAGCTCGTCGCGTGGAACGGCCTCGGCCGCAAGCAGCAGCTGCAGCCGGGACAGGAGCTGCTGGTCCACCGGCAAAGCTGACGCGGCGCGAGCGGCGCTGCTCGGCCGTGGCCGAGGCCGCGTGCGCGAACGCGGCCGTCGGTCCCGCTCCCATTCCGCAAATTTCGTCGGCGTGCGCGCATGCTCAAGAAAGCCCTGCTCGGTGTCGCGCTGCTCGTCCTCGTGCTCGGCGGCGCTGCCATTACCGTCGGCCCGCCCGAAGTACCGGCGTCAGCGATCGCGCACTCGGTCAATCGCGATCCTGCGCTGCTCGACCTCGCCTGGCGCCTGCCGGTGGCAGCGACCTACCGGCGCGAACCGTACTGGCAGCGCAACGGCTCGCTGTGCGGCCCCGCGAGCCTCGTGAACGTCTTCCGCTCGCTCTCGC
>JBFWSI010000264.1:0-5825 GCA_050248455.1 Gammaproteobacteria bacterium
CCCGCGCATCGAAATCGCTGGGCGGCGTCCAGGCGGGCGGCGCGGCCAGCGCGGCGAGCACCGCCGCGTCGCGGCCGTAGACGTCGCGGCGGAACTGCACGCGGCCATCCTCGTCGGGAAACGCGGTCAGGTACAGCAACAGGATCGGCACGCGCTGCGGCAAGTTCACGCGCTGCGTCCTCAGGCTGTCGATCGCGGTGCTCAAGCTGGCCACGTTCCAGCGCGCCGGATCGCGCAGCAGCTGCTCGGCGAGCTCGAGCGGCTTCTCGATGCGGATGCAGCCCGAGCTGAAGCTGCGTTCCGGCTGCGCAAAGAGCTCGCGTGCCGGCGTGTCGTGCAGGTAGACCGCGTGATCGTTGGGAAACATGAACTTGATGCGGCCGAGCGCGTTGTCGGGCCCGGGGTCCTGGCGCAGGTAATACGCGAAGCTCGACGCGCGGACCTGCCGCCAGTCGATGCTCGCGGCGTTCACGGGCCCGCCGTTGGGATCGACGACGCGCAGCTTCTTCTCGCGCAGGAAGCCGGGATTGCGCTTGAGCTTCGGCAGGAAGTCTTCGCGGAAGATCGTCGGCGGCACGGTCCAGGTCGGGTTCAGCTCGAGATAGACGAGCTCGTCGCGGAAGATCGGGGTCTGTCGATAGGGCCGGCCGACGATCGCGCGGCCGCGCCAGCGCACGGCGCCGTCGACGAGATAGGCCGCCTCGTAGCCCGCGATGTTGACCGCGACGAACTCGCGGCCCAGATCGCGGTAGACCCAGCGGATGCGCTCGAGGTTGACGCGGATCTGATCGATGCGCGCCGTGGCGGGCACGTTCAGCGCGGCGAGTGTCGCGCGGCCGACGGCCCCGTCGGCGGCGAGACCGTGATCGCGCTGGAACAAGGTCACCGCGGTGAGCAGCGCGGCGTCGTACAGCGTGGGATCCTCCGTCGCCGTGAGCGGCAGCTCGACGGCGAGGCGCATGCGCAGCGCGGCGACGCGCGCGTCGCGCATGCCGGGCTTCAGCGTGTCGCCGGCCGGCACCGCGGGCCAGCCGCCCCGTGCGGCGATCGCGCGCGCGCCGGCGAGTGCCGCGACGAGACCGCGATAGTAAGGCCCGGCCGGCCGCAGGCCGTTCAGCAGTGCGGAAAGATCCGCATGCGGAATCGCGTCGCGCAGCCAACCTACGGGATCGGTCGCGCCGAAGGCACGCGTGTAGTTCCAGTCGGGTTCGAGCGCATTCGGGTTCGCCTTGCCGAAACGCAGCATGAAGGCGAGGCGGGCGAGCGCTTCGGTCGCGATCAGCTCGCGCGCGAGCGGCGCGTGACGGTCGAGCTCGGCGAGCTCGTGGGCGAGGAAATCCGCGGGCTCGAGACCATCGGAGGTGACGGCGGCGACGTTCGCGCGCAGCACGTCGAGCTGTCGCGCGCTCCACGCCGGCGCCTCGTCGGCATACAGCCGGCGCAACACCGGCGTCGACCACAGCCGCACGCCGTCGACGACGACCTGCGCGGCCTCGCCGGCGAGCGCGGCGCTCAGTGCCTCGCGCGTCGGCGCCGCGTCGTTCGCTGCGCTAGTCGCGGTCTGCACGATCGTCACGAGCAGCGCGAGTACGTGGAGGAAGGTGCGGGCATGCAGAGAGAGGCGGCGTGCAGGTACGCGGCCAGGGCTGTAGGACGACGGCATCCGGACTTGCTACACACGGGGACGGTCCGCCTATACTAGCCCGGACTTCGGATTTCACGGGGGCGGGATGCAGGACAGGGGCACGGACAGGGCGCGCAGGATCACGCGCCGCGGATTCCTTCGACTCGCGGGCGGACTCGCCGTCCTCGCCGGCATGCCCGCCTGGGCCCGCGCGGCGACGACGCGCAGCCTCGCCTTTCGTCATCTGCACACGGGCGAGAAGCTTGCCCTCACCTATTACGACGCCGGCCGCTACGATCGCATCGCGCTCGCGGCGATCGATCACCTGCTGCGCGACTTCCGCACCGGCGACGTCCATCCAATCCGCCGCGAGCTGCTCGATCAGCTCGCCTTCGTGCACGCGACGCTCGGCAGCGACGCGCCTTTCGAGGTGATTTCCGGCTACCGCTCGCCGACGACGAACGACATGCTGCACCGGACCACCAGCGGCGTCGCCACGCGCAGCCTGCACATGGATGGCATGGCGATCGACGTGCGCCTCGCCGACACGCGCACGCGCGAGCTGCGCGACGTCGCGGCAAGCCTGAAGCTCGGCGGCGTCGGCTACTACGCCGCCTCGGATTTCGTCCACCTCGACATCGGCCGCCCCCGCCAGTGGTGAGGCGCTAGCGGATTGGGCCGTTCAGCTGGCCTGCGCGCTGCTGGATCCAACCACGGAGAACACAGAGAACACGGGGGCATCCGCAACGCGGCGAGCCGATTGGGCGTCTGCATAGCGAAGGCTTCCTATCAAAATTTTTCTTCTCCGTGTTCTCTGTGTCCTCCGTGGTCAAATTCAACGGCATATCACCTGGCACCCCGCCCGGCTCGGGTCGCACGCGGCTTCCCCCGTTCGTCGGTATCCGTGGCTCGCGCGCTGGCTTACTCTCGCGTCTTCACCACACGGCACGACGAGGGGTTAGCCATGAGACTGAGGAACAAGGTTGCGATCGTCACCGGCGGCGCGGGCGGCATGGGGCAGGCGACGGCGCTGCGCTTTCTGGACGAGGGCGCGAAGGTCGTCATCGCCGATTTCAACGCGCAGACGGGCGCCGAGACGATGAAGCTGGCAGCCGCCGCCGGCCATGGCGAGGACGCGCGCTTCGTGAAGGTCGACGTCGCCAAGGAAAGCGACATCGTCGCGATGGTCGAATGCGCGGTCGACAGCTTCGGGCGCCTCGACGTCATCTTCAACAACGCCGGCGTCGGCGGCGCGATGGGGCCGGTGTGGGAGCTCGACGAAGCCGAGTGGGACTACACCTTCGACGTGCTCGTCAAGGGCGTGTTCTTCGGCATCAAGCACGCGACGCGCGTGTTCCGCCGGCAGCGGCAGGGCGGCAACATCATCAACACCGCGTCGGTCGCGGGCATGAGCGGCGGCTGCGGTCCGCTCGCGTACTCGGCGGCGAAGGCCGCGGTGATCAACCTGACGCGCGCCGCCGCCGTGCAGCTCGCGCCGGATCGCATCCGCGTCAACGCGATCTGCCCGGGCTTCATCCTCACCGGCCTGACGCATCCTCATCAGAAGTCGCTCGAGGAAGCGGGCCAGTTCCTCGACGGACTCCAGCCCTGGCCGCAGCACGGCCGCGGCCAGGACATCGCCGGCACCGCGCTGTTCCTCGCCAGCGAGGACTCGGCCTTCGTCAGCGGCGAAGCGATCATCGTCGACGGCGCGCTGACCGCGATCGGCCCGGATCTGTGGGCGCGCTACGGCGTGCCGCGCGAAGCGACGATGACCAAGAGCCGCGTCAACAAGGGCACGACCGGCGAGGCGAGCACGGTGCGCGAGATCAAGCGCCAGGGATCGGACAGGTAGGTCGGGCTGACGAAGGAAGCCCAAGGTTCGGCATCGCGAACCGTCTTCGTAGCCCGGATCAGCGCAGCGAATCCGGGGTCCGTGCCGCCTCGAGCGCCGTTCAATCCGAATAGAAGAGCGCAACGCTCCGCTGCGTGTTGTGTACCGTCATTCCCGCGCCAGCGGGCATCCACGCCGAACGAGGAGGCCTCCGTCGGGCGATTCTTCTTTTTCCGCGCTGGACGCCGGGGGAGTGCGTGGATGCCCGCTGGCGCGGGAATGACGCAGCAGGTTCCTACACCGGCATACCCCTATCGAACCGCCAGTGGAGTGTATTTACGCTCGGCTATATAGCCACGGGGAACACAGAGGACACGGAGAAGGGAAGGATTTGATCGGAAGTATCGGTGGTCCAAGAGAATGACCGGAATCTCGTGGCGCCTGACACACCCGATACCGGATTCGCTGTGCTCATCCGGGCTGCGAGAGGCGACCTCCTCGTAGCGCCCGCAAGCGGCGCAGCGGAATGCGGACAGGACGCGGCCAGGCTTCCAACGCCGTCCTCCAAGCCGCTGCGCTAGAATGGCCGCAGTCCGGCATTCGATCGGACCTCGAGATCGTTGAAAGCTGACGAGGTTGAACGTGTCCCAGTCTTCCGCTCACACGGGCCTGCCCGCGTACGACGTCGTCGTCGTGGGCGCCGGCTTTGCCGGCATGTACATGCTCCATCGCTTGCGCCAGCTCGGCCTGTCGGTCCGCGTCTACGAGACCGGCACCGGGGTCGGCGGCACCTGGTACTGGAATCGCTATCCCGGCGCGCGCTGCGACGTCGTCAGCGTCGAGTATTCCTACCAGTTCTCCGAGGAGCTGCAGCAGGAATGGGAATGGAGCGAGCGCTACGCGACCCAGCCGGAGATCCTGCGCTACGCCAACCACGTCGCCGATCGCTTCGATCTGCGCTGCGACATCCAGTTCGAGACGCGCGTCGTCGCCGCGCAATACGACGAAACGCTGGACCGCTGGCTCGTGTCGACGGATCGCGGCGATCGCGTGTCCGCGCGCCACTGCGTGATGGCGACGGGCTGCCTGTCGTCGACGAACCTGCCGGAGTTCCCCGGTCGCGACAGCTTCCGCGGCGCGATCTACCACACCGGCCGCTGGCCGCACGAGGGCGTCGACTTCAGCGGCAAGCGCGTCGCCGTGATCGGCACGGGCTCCTCCGCGATCCAGTCGGTGCCGATCATCGCCGAGCAGGCCGCGCAGTTGACGGTCTTCCAGCGCACCGCAAGCTACACGATACCCGCGCACAACGGGCCGCTGCCGGCGGTGGAGGTCGCCGCCATCAAACGCGACTATCGCGGCTTCCGCGAGCGCAACAAGCAGCAGCCCTTCGGCGTCGACTTCCGCACCTCCAGCCGGTCCGCGCTCGCCGCGTCGCCGGCGGAGCGCGAGCGCGAATACGAAGAGCGTTGGGCGCGCGGCGGGCTCGCCTTCCTCGGCGCCTTCGGCGACCTGCTGTTCGACCGCGAAGCGAACGCCACGGCGGCGGACTTCATCCGCCGCAAGATCGAATCGATCGTCACCGATCCCACGCTCGCCGCGAAGCTGACGCCCGCGCAGATCGTAGGCTGCAAGCGCCTGTGCGTCGACACCGGCTACTACGAGACCTTCAACCGGCCGCACGTCGCGCTGGTCGACGTCGGCAGCACGCCGATCGAAGGCATCACGCCTACGGGCCTGCGCGTCGGCGGTCGCGACTACGAATTCGATTGCATCGTCTTCGCGACGGGTTTCGATGCGATGACGGGCGCGTTGCTCAAGATCGACGTCCGCGGTCGCGCAGGGCAGACGCTCGCGCAGAAATGGACCGCGGGCCCGCGCACCTATCTCGGCCTGCAGACGGCGGGCTTTCCGAACTTCTTCACGATCACGGGACCCGGCAGCCCCTCGGTGCTGACCAACATGCTGCCGTCGATCGAGCAGCACGTGGAATGGATCGCGGACTGCATCGCCTACCTGGAGGCGCGCGGCCTGCGCAGCATCGAGGCGACGACGGCAGCCGAGGACGCCTGGGTCGAGCACGTCAATGCCGTCGCCGGCCGCACGCTCTATCCGGGCTGCAATTCCTGGTACCTCGGCGCCAACGTGCCCGGCAAGCCGCGCGTCTTCATGCCCTACATCGGTTTCCCGCCGTACGTGGAGAAGTGCAGGGAAGTCGCAGCGAACGGCTACGAGGGCTTCCGGCTCGCGAGCTGAGACGGGCCCGCCGACCGGAGTGTGACGGGACGCACGCCCCGGCTCGCCGGCGGCTCAAGCCGACGTCAGCCCCGCCGCTAGCGGGGCCATGGGCCCACACCAGTTGCCCCG
>JBFWSI010000265.1:0-5823 GCA_050248455.1 Gammaproteobacteria bacterium
CAACCACCCCCGACCTGCCCCGGCCAGGGGGCATCCCCGCCCCCCCCCGGCCTCCGGCGCGGTAAAGGAAGAATCGCCCGCTGGAGACCTCCTCGTCCGGCGTGGATTCCCGCTGGCGCGGGAATGACGGTAAACAGTTTTCGTAGCCCGGGTGCAGCGTAGCGGAACCCGGGATCGGGCATGCCCGATACGCAAGTGCTTTCGGCCATGCGCGGCGCGCACGCGCCGGGTTTTCTCGAATGCATGAGAGAACGGCAGGCGCCGATCCCGGGTTACGCGCTGCGCGCGCCACCCGGGCTACGACACTGAGCGCGCTGCCGCGTTTGAGCTTCTCTTGAGGTTGTTCTTTGCCACGGAGAAATCGTAGGTTGGGCTTCCTTCGCCAGCCCAACCCACGAACCACCACGGAGAAGGCGCAGGCCCAATCAATCTCCTCTCTGCGTTCTCCGTGGCAGCGCGAAGCGCAAATTCAGCCCCCTTCGGGTTCTCGGTGTTCTCTGTGGCAAATCCCACCGATCCGAACGCACTGCGCTTGACGCAAAAAGACGCCGGCCGGAGAGGACCGGCCGGCGCAAGGGCCCGCTACCTGCTCAGGGGGGAAACATGGGAGAGCTCAGGTTCATCGGGGTTCGCGGGGACCGGCCCGATCCGAGCCGCGTTCGAGGCGGGCGCGCTGTTCGGGTGTCAGCACGGCGCCGATTTCGGACAGCATGCGCGCGGTCGTGACGTAGAGATCGTGCGCGGCCTGGCCCTGGGCGGTCGCGTCCTGCTCGACGCGCGTCGCATCGAGGCCGCCCGTGACGAGTATGCCGTTCAGCGCGTCGCGGCCGTCGCCGAGGCTGAACATCAGCTTGCGCAGCGACGGCTGGTAGCGATCGAGGATCGCGAAGACCTGCTCGCGCTGCGCGCCCTGCAGATCGAGTTTCCGGATCACGTGCATCACGGGCGGCGGTCCCATGCCCATCATGCCCGGCCCGGCACCGTGCGGTCCGCCGCGTCCGCCGCCCCAGGCCTGCCCGCTCAGCGGCAGCGCCGACAGCACGCCCACGAGGGCGGCTGCACGCAATGCAATCGATTTCGTCGTGTTCATGGCTACTCCTGTCGCAAGCCGGCTGCCGCGCAGCCGTTGCAGACACTCTGGACTCCCGGCTGCAAGCCGCGGTCAGCGCGGCGTATCGGCGCGAAACGAGCGGTAACGGACTGTAACCGGCAGACCGGCGTCGATGGGCCTGTGCCAGAATGGACGAGCCTGGAGGTCCCGCATGACCGAACGCCTGCTGTTCGTCGACGACGATCGCGAATTCTGCTCCCTGATGCACGACTACCTCGGCGGCGAAGGCTTCGAGGTGTCCTGCGTCCACGACGGGCTCGCCGCCCTCGCCGCGCTGAAGGCCAACGCCTTCGACATCGTCGTGCTCGACGTCATGATGCCGCTGCGCAACGGGCTCGACGTGCTGCGCGAGCTGCGCCAGTTCTCGAGCGTGCCGGTGTTGATGCTGACGGCGCGCGGCGAGGATCTCGATCGCATCGTCGGCCTCGAAGTCGGCGCCGACGACTACGTGCCGAAACCCTGCAATCCGCGCGAGCTCGTCGCGCGCCTGCGCGCGATACTCCGGCGCACGC
This sequence comes from Gammaproteobacteria bacterium, assembly GCA_050248455.1. Lineage (GTDB taxonomy): Bacteria > Pseudomonadota > Gammaproteobacteria. The sequence continues at coordinate 1,624 of JBFWSI010000265.1, forward strand.
AGGCGCCCGCAGGCGATGAGCGCGCGGCGAACTTGCCGCTGCGCGTCGCCGACGTCGAGCTGCGGCCGAGCGAGCATCGCGTGCTGTGCGACGGCCAGGATCTCGGCCTCACCAGCGCGGAGTACGCGACGCTCGAAGTGCTGCTGCGACATGCCGGCCACGTCGTGCGCAAGCCGGAGCTGATGCAGGCGGCCTTCGGGCGCCGGCTCGGTCCCTACGATCGCAGCCTCGACATGCACATCAGCCGGCTGCGCAAGAAGCTTGGCCCGGATGGGCGCGGCGCCGATCGCATCAAGACCGTGCGCGGCGTCGGCTACCTCTACGTGCGGGACCAGGCCGGCTCGGCGTGAAGCTGTCGCTGTTCGCGAAGTTCTTCGCGGTCTTCTGGCTGACGACGATCGCGGTCGCGATCGCCGTCGCGTGGAGCACCTGGCAGCTCATCACCGTCAGCCGCGAATTCGGCGGCGATCGCCCCGAGGGCGCGAACACCGCGCTGGTCGAGGCCGCCAACGCGGTGTATGCAACGCGCGGCCTCGAGGGGCTGGGCGAGTGGATCGGCCGTCTCAACCAGCAGCGGCTGCGCCACGGGCCGGTGTTCATCGTCGATGCGAAAGGCCGTGTGCTCGCCGGCCCGCGCGAGTTCGAGCACCTGCCGCCGCCGCCCACAGGCGGCACGGTCGACGCGCCGTTCGAGGCGCCGCCCGCGCTGCGCTTGCCGATCCCGGGCCTCGACGGGCCCGCGCTGCGGCCGCCGCCCGGCGAGGCGCTCGGACCCGGGCCGCGGATCTTCGAGCGCGTCCGCAGCTATCGCCTCGACACCGGCCAGGACGATCCGCTGTGGCTCGCGCGTCTCGAGCGTCCGCCGCCGCCGCCCGGCCTCTTTCCCGTCGACGGCCCGCGCGGGCCGCGCGGCCCGCACGCGCCAATGTTCGGCCTCGTGCGCATGGGCGTCGCCCTCCTGGTCAGCGGTCTGCTGTGCTGGTTGCTCGCGCGACATCTGACGCGCCCGATCCGCGAGCTGCAGGCGGCGAGCGCGCGGCTCGCGGCCGGCGACTTCACCACCGGCCTGACGCCGCGCACGCTTGCCCGCCGCGACGAGCTTGCCGCGCTCGCGCGCGATTTCCAATCGATGGCGGCGCAGTTGAAGCAGCTCGTCGAAGCGCAGCGTCAGCTGCTGCGCAACGTCTCGCACGAGCTGCGCTCGCCGCTGGCGCGCCTGCAGGTGGCCGCCGCCCTCGCCCGCCGCCGCGCCGGCGACGTCATCGATTCGGAGATCGATCGCATCGAGCTCGAAACGGCGCGCCTCGACGAGCTGATCGGCCAGCTGCTGGCGCTGATGCGCCTCGAAGCCGCGACGGGACAGGTGCACGCGCCGCTCGATCTTTCGGCGCTGCTCGATGCGGTGACACGCGACGCGCGCTTCGAGGCCGAAGCGCGCGGCAATCGCGTGGAAGCGGCGATCGAGCGCGGCCTGACGCTGAACGGCAATGCCGAGCTCCTGCGCAGCGTCTTCGACAACGTCGTGCGCAACGCGATCCGGCACGCGCCGCAGGGCAGCGCCGTGCAGCTCGTGGCGACGCGCGATCCGGCGCTAGGGCAGATCCTCGTCGCCGTCCGCGACGAGGGCCCCGGCGTGCCCGAAGCGATGCTCGAGCGCATCTTCGAGGCTTTCGTGCGCGTCGACGAGGCGCGCAGCGCGGACGCCGGCGGCAGCGGCCTCGGCCTCGCCATCGCCAAACAGGGCGTGCGCGCGCACGGCGGCAGCATCCTCGCCAGGAATCGCCCTGGCGGCGGGCTCGAGATCGAAGTCAGGCTCGGGATTTAGGCGGGATTAATCTATATACCTGTGCGTAAATGCGCTCCCCCGCGTGTTGTGTACCGTCATGCCCGCGCCAGCGGGAATCCACGCCGGACGAGGAGGCCTCCGTCGGGCGGTTCCTCTTCCGCGCTGGACGCCGGGGAAGTGCGTGGATGCCCGCTGGCGCGGGCATGACGTCGGAGGTTCCTACACGGGCATACGCTATCGAAACGCCAGTGGAGTGGATTTACGCTCAGCTATATAGCCACGGAGGACACGGAGGGCACGGAGAAGAGAAAGGGATTTTTTCGGACAAACCCGCCATGTTGGAGCGCGGATTGGCGCCGGCCTTTCAGCGCCGTTCGATCAATCCCTTTTCTTCTCCGTGCCCTCCGTGGCTAGATTCTTCTTCTTCAGCACAAAAGGAAGAAACGCATGACCCATGCATTCGACATCACCGCGCAGCCCTGGCAGCGGTTCACTTTCGAGCGTCGCGGTCGGGTGCTGTATGCCCTGATCACGTCCAGTCACCGGATGAACGGCGTCGATGAACCGATGCACGAGGAGTTCGCGCGCGTGTTCACCGATCTGCAGCGCGACGCCGACAGCGACATCATCGTGCTGTCCGCGCGCGGCCGCGCGTTCTGCGCGGGGGGCGACTTCGACTGGTTCGAGCAGCAGATCGAGGATCCCGCGCGCTTCCGCGCGATCGCCTGGGACGCGAAGCGCATCGTCGGCTCGCTGCTCGAGCTCGAGAAGCCAATCCTCTGCCGCCTCAACGGTGCGGCCGCCGGCCTCGGCGCGACGATCGCCCTGCTCTGCGACATGATCGTCGCCGACGAGACCGCGCTGATCGGTGATCCGCACGTCAAGGTCGGCCTCGTCGCCGGCGACGGCGGTGCGCTGATCTGGCCGCAGCTCATCGGCTATGCGCGCGCGAAGGAGCTGTTGATGACCGGCGACATGCTGACGGGCGCGCGAGCCGCCGAGCTCGGGCTCGTCAATTACGCGGTGCCGGCCGAGCAGCTCGATGCGAAGGTCGACGAGCTGGTCGCGAAGCTGCAGGGCAATCCGCGTTTCGCGGTGCGCTGGACCAAGGCGGTGACCAACATCCCGCTGCGCGCGCTCGCCGCGCAGCTGATGGACGCCTCGATCGGCTGGGAAACGGCGTCGAACCACCTCGCCGATCGCCGCGAAGCGGTGAAGGCGGCGCGCGAGAAGCGTGCGCCGCGCCTGAGCGGCGAGTAGGGCCATGTTCGACGCTACGCGCCACGGCGAAGCCGAGCACATCACCGCGATCAGGCGCCAGCTGCGCCGTTTCGTCGCCGAGAAGATGCCGCGCGCGAAGCGCATCGAATGGGATCGTGCGCACACCTGGGATCGGGCGCTGTTCGCCGAAATCGCCGATCTGGGCCTCATCGGCCTGACCGTGCCCGAGGCCTATGGCGGCGCCGGCGTCGACATCACGGCCGCCGTCGCCGTGATCGAGGAACTGGCCCAGGGCGGCACTTCGCTGGCAGGACCTTACATCCACGCGGCGTTCTACGGCGGCATGAATCTCGTCGAGAACGGCTCGCCCGAACAGCGCGAGACGCTGTTGCCGGGCATCCTCGCGGGTCGGACGCTGTTCGCCTACGGGCTGTCCGAGCCGAACGTTGGCGGCGATCTCGCGAGCGTCGAAACCACGGCGCGACGAGACGGGGACACCGTGATAGTCGATGGCGCGAAACGCTGGTGCACCGGCGCGGACTGGGCGAAATACATCTACTGCCTGGTTCGCTCGGGGACACCCGGCGAGCGTCATCGCAATCTGTCCTTCGTGCTGGTGCCGACCGACGCGCCCGGCGTGACGATGCGTCCGCTCGAACACGCGAACCTGCGCTACACCGCGAGCATGGACGTGTGGTTCGACGCGGTGCGTCTGCCCGCGTCGTCGATCGTCGGCGGACCCGCGATGTGGAACCGCGGCTGGGAGCTGCTCGCGGGGCGGGCGCTCGACGTCGAGAAGATCGAGATCACGGCGCTGGGCTACGGCCTCGCGCGGGCCGCGCTCGAGGAAGCATGGACCTATGCCCAGCAGCGCCGCCAGTTCGGGCAACGCATCGCGGATCACCAGGCCATCCGCCACAAGCTGGTGACCGCGCGCACGCGGCTCGCCGCCTGCCGGCACATGCTCTACCACGGCGCCTCCCTCGCCGATCGCGGGCTGCCCTGTGCCGTCGAGACCAGCATGGCGAAGCTCTTCTGCGCCGACGTCGGCGTCGAGATCGCGCTCGCCTGTCAACAGGTGATGGGCGCATATGGGCTATCGGATGCCTACGACATGGAGCGCAACGTGCGCGACCTGCTCGGCATGCCGATCGTCGGCGGCTCCTCGGACATCCAGAAGAACAATCTCGCCA